>JAEDJH010000094.1 GCA_016296415.1 Clostridia bacterium
TAAAAAACAAGGGACACCCCCTCCCGGGAGCGTCCCTTTTAGTTTGCCGAGCGTCTTTATTTATTGAGCTTGGATGCGTAGTAGTTCATCAGGCAGCCCTCGACGAGAATTTCCTTCTCCTCGGCGGTAAGTCCCTTGCAGCAAAGGGTAATGTCGTGTACGCCGTCCTTGGCGATGACCTTTGCGGGGATCTCCTCAATGCCGTTTGCAATGGCGTCCCTTATGCCGGGGATGAATACGTAGTCGTCAACATCATACTCAAACTCGGTGTCGGGCATGAGCGTGAAGGGAATGATACCCCAGTTAATGCAGTTGGAGCGATAGCGCTTCGTGGCGTATTCATAGCAGATGTTTGCGCCGCCGCCAAGCACCTTCTGGCAGGACGCCGCCTGCTCACGGGCGGAGCCGTCGCCGGGCTTGTTGGCAAATATCACGGAGGCTATGCCGGTATTCTCTGCGCTTGCGCCAACCTTGTCGAGTGCGGTCTTGACTTCGTCGGCAACGATGCCTTCACGCCTGTCGAGGTCGAGCTTGTTGATCGCCTTGGACCTGCCGACATATTCGGGTACACGGCGGGAGAGGGCAAACTCGGACAGCCTTATCGGGTTGGAGCGGTAGGAGGAGGTCTCGCCGCTGGGGATAAGTTCGTCGGTGGTGGTCACGGGGTCCTTGATGACCGCGGCAAGCTTCAGCAGGATGTTGTCGGTAAGCGCATACATCTTGGGCCAGTCGGTGATGTTCGGACCGAACTTGAGCTCTGCCGTGGGATCGGGTCTGCCGTAGCCGTTGTAAAGGCGCTTTTCATATACGGCGCCGTCGAAATGGTATTCCGGCTCGGTGAACTCATAGTCGATCTCGGTTGCGGGGGTGATGTAGCCGCCGTTGAGTGCCGTTGCGGCGATGGAACGGGCGTCCATGAGCGCAACGCAGGAGATCTGTCCTTCGCCGGGCTTGGAGCCTTCACGGTTCGGGAAGTTGCGGGTCGCATGGCGGATGGAAAGTCCGTTGTTGGAGGGGACGTCGCCTGCGCCGAAGCACGGACCGCAGAAGCTGGGCTTGATTACCGCACCGGCGGCAAGCAGCTTCTCCGTTGCACCAATCCTCGTCAGCTCAAGGCTTACGGGGACGCTGGTGGGATAAATGCTGAGTCCGAAATAGCCGTTGCCGGTCGAGCCGCCGTCGAGTATCGCTGCGGCCTCGGCAATGCTGTTGAACAGACCGCCCGAGCAGCCTGCGATGATGCCCTGATCGGCCATGACGCCGTTTTCGTCAATCTTGCCGACGAGGTCGATGTTTATCTTTGCGCCGAACTTTTCGCGTGCTTCCTTTTCAACGCCCTCAAGTATCTCCTTGGAATTTGCCAAAAACTCCCTTATGGTGTAGGCGTTGGAGGGATGGAACGGGAGCGCTATCATCGGCTCAACCTCTGCCAGGTCGATCTTTATCATGCCGTCATAGTAAGCGCACTCGCCGGGCTTAAGCTCCTTATAGTCGGCCTCCCTGCCGTGCTCCTTGAGATAGCTGTGTACCTTTTCGTCGGTCTCCCAAATGGAGGTGAGGCAGGTGGTTTCCGTTGTCATTACGTCGATTCCGTTTCTGTAGTCCACCGAGAGATTCTTTACGCCGGGGCCCACAAACTCGAGAACCTTGTTCTTTACGCAGCCGCTTTTGAACGTCGCCGCAACGAGAGCGATGGCAACGTCGTGCGGACCGACGCCCTTTTTGGGTGCGTTTTCAAGATATACCAAAACAACCTCGGGAGCATTGATGTCCCAGGTGTTTTCAAGAAGCTGCTTTACAAGCTCGCCGCCGCCTTCGCCGACGCCCATCGTGCCGAGTGCGCCGTAGCGGGTATGGCTGTCGGAGCCGAGAAGCATATTGCCGCAGCCGGCCATCATTTCACGGGCGAAGCTGTGGATAACGCTCTGGTTGGTGGGAACGAATATTCCGCCGTAGCGCTTTGCCGCAGAAAGTCCGAAAACGTGGTCATCCTCGTTGATGGTTCCGCCAACCGCACAAAGGCTGTTGTGGCAGTTTGTCATCGCATAGGGAATGGGGAACTGCTTCAATCCGCTTGCACGGGCGGTCTGAATGATTCCGACGTAGGTTATGTCATGAGAGATAAGCTTGTCAAACTTGATCTTCATTTTCTTTCCGTCGCCGGAGGTGTTGTGTGCGTTGAGAATGGAGTAGGCGATGGTGCGCTGCCGTCCCTCGTCGGGGCTCACGCCACATTCACAGGCTTCCACGGGGACGCCGTTTTTAAGATAGACACCGCGGTTGATGTACTCTATCATCGTTTATATGCTCCTTTATATAGTTTTGGCGGTAAACTCGCCGTTTACAATTTTATATTAACTCATAAACCCCATGTTTTCAACTAAAAATTGCTATAAAACTTCAGCGTTTCTACTTTTATGCATCGGCTTGACAAATTCGCCGCCTGATAGTGTGGTCTGCCGTGGTGCGGTTCGCTTCAATCTGCAAGCCGTACAGAGCCGCTCGTTTTCTCTTTTCTACACGCATAATACAATAAGCCATAGGGTATCTCCTTTCCTTTGAGATTGCGGGAGCAACGCCGTGGGTAAGCCTTTCCCGTTCCTGTTCGCCGTTCTGTCTACAAACAAACCTGCCCCCTGTCCGTAAGGCGCAGAGCTTGTTTTTCGACTTCACTGACCCTCTCTCAGCCGCCTTGCCGCAACACACGCCAACGGGCGCATTGCGGCTGCTGCGACTTCGCTCGGGTTTCACAGCCCCGAGGAAAGTCTAACCCACTAGACAAAGCTGTGCTTTGTTCATGGGGCAGGGCGTTCCCTTGCAACCCCAATATTACTTTTGTTTTCAAATGTAATATAGAACATGAGAATAACAGACCATTGATTTTCACGGTGATGGGTGGTAAAATGAACGCTCCGATAAACTGGAATTTGACGAAGGTGTGAATGATGAAAACATTATATATGATTGGCGGCACGATGGGAGTGGGAAAAACAACCGTGTGCCAACAGCTAAAACGAGATTTACAGAATAGCGTATTTCTTGACGGAGATTGGTGTTGGGATGCAAGTCCGTTCCAAGTA
>JAEDJH010000033.1 GCA_016296415.1 Clostridia bacterium
GCGAGCAGTTCCTCGCTTATGCACAGACCACCGTATCGAGAAGCTATAACGGACTCCTCGGCGCATAAGGCTAACTAATCAACACAAAAGCTTCACTGAAGCTTAAACGACAGATCAGCCGGACGGTTTACCGTCCGGCTGATTGCCTATGTAAGAGACACGAACGTACTCACGCCCCACATATATCAAATGTATTCATACTATAGGAAAATTGTGCCAAATCGTTGAATTAAGAGAGCGGATGTTTCTTTATTGGAGATCGTTCGGAGCGTTATGCCCTGTGTGTTCCCACCTTTGTGAGTGTGATAGGATGGGGGAGGGTTAAGACGGCCTTTCTTTTATAGGTCTTTCGGGATGGGGACTCTTCGTGAATGGAGGAGCAACGGTACTGACTTAAAAAACTAAGATGAAAGGCAATATCTCTTGGTGGCGGATTCAATATCGAGGGCTGATGGGCAGCTTGCAGTTATTTCGATCGGTGTCAATAGTATGCAGCAATGATAAATCAAAGCCCCTGTCCGAACGCTCGAGCAGGGGCTTACTGATTTGGTTAGACTATAATCAGAACTCTCTGACCAGAATGTCGAGGGAATCCTTTGCATCGCCGAGCAGCAGTCTGATGCCGTGCTTACGGGTGTAAATGGGATTCTCAACGCCGGCATATCCGGGCTTGAGGTCAAAGTTACATACGATTATGTGCTTTGCCTGGTCAACGTTAAGGATCGGCATGCCGTATATAGGGGTGCCTTCCGCCTCACGTGCGGCGGGGTTCATAACGTCGCTTGCACCAACGACGATAACAGCGTCGGTGTTTGCAAAGTCGTCATTTATCGCATCAAGCTCATACAGATAGTCGTAGTCAATATCGGCTTCGCAGAGCAGTACGTTCATGTGTCCGGGCATACGTCCGGCAACGGGGTGGATCGCAAAGCGAACACGTGCTCCGTTCTTCTCAAGACGCTCGGTAAGCTCACGAACCTTATGCTGTGCCTGGGAGAGAGCCATGCCGTAGCCGGGAACGATTATAACGTCCTTTGCATCGGTAAGCTTGAAGTTATCCTCTTCGACTTCCTCTTCCTCCTGTGCTTCCTCGACAGGAGCAGCTTCCGCCACGGGAGCTTCGGGAGTCTTTTCCTGGGGCTTGGCTGTGCTTCCGAGGAGAACATCGCTGAGTTTCCTGTTCATCGCCCTGCACATGATGTTGGTCAGCAGCAGACCGCTCGAGCCGACGATACCACCGATGGAAACGAGCAGAATGTTGGAGATTGCCATACCTGCGATTGCGCCCGCAACGCCGCTGAGGGAGTTAAGCAGGGAGATTGCAACGGGCATATCGGCACCGCCGACACGCATTGCAAATACCCAACCGAATGCAAGGGAGGATACTGCGCCCACGATGCAGGCGATCAGGTTGAAGCCTCCGATTCCGGCGAGTACGCAGGAGCCGATCATGAGGATTATCAGCGCTATGGAGATAACGCTGTATCCGGGGATACGCTTGGGACGGGTGTCGATCTTTCTTGCGAGCTTGAGTGCAGCGATGAGACTGCCTGCGAAGGTGACGCCGCCGATTACGAGAGCCAAAGCCGCAGTTACATTTGCAAAGGCAGAACTTTCGACTCTCATCAGCTCTATTGCGCCGACCATGGCGCTTGCAAGACCGCCGATACCGTTGAGCATACCTACCATCTGGGGCATTTCGATCATCTTGACCTTCTTTGCCCAGACGAGGCCAACCACCGTGCCGACCGCAACGGCAACGAGAACGAACCAGATGTTTGCGGAGTTGGTGATGAAGGTAACAACTATGGCGGCAATCATTGCGCCGACGCAAAGCAGGTTGCCGGCAACCGCCGACTTAACACGGCTCTGCATATACAG
This sequence comes from Clostridia bacterium, assembly GCA_016296415.1. Classification (GTDB taxonomy): domain Bacteria; phylum Bacillota; class Clostridia; order Christensenellales; family CAG-138; genus JAEDJH01. Next base: position 1,882 of record JAEDJH010000033.1, read on the forward strand.
ACCGACGAGAACAGCGGCAGAGAGGACTGCGTATATCGCATAAGTAATGTAAGGATTCATTATTTTTCCTCCCCGTTATTCTTTTTGTTGCTGAACATCATCAGCATACGGTGAGTTACCGCAAAGCCGCCGACAACATTTACAGCAGCGAGGGCCGCAGCCAGAAGCGCCACGATGAACAAAACGATGCCGCCGGGAATTTCGGTAGCTGCCGCCGCAATCATTGCACCGAGTATGGTGATGCCCGAAAGGGCGTTCATACCGGACATAAGCGGAGTGTGCAGAAGGCTCGGGACCTTCTTGATGATTATGTAGCCCAATACCGAGGCTGCTACGAACACTCCTACCAGAATCAGCGGATGAATATCCATTTACTATCCTCCGTCCTTATTACATACCCATTGCTTCCATTGCGCCCTTGTGGACGAGCTTCTCGCCGTCGGTGACGAGGATGGATGCATCGATGGGATCGTTAAGGTCGAGCTCGATCTTGTCGTTCTTGACAAGGTGCTTGACGAGGTTATATACGTTGTGAGCGAACATCCAGGTGGAGCTGGTGGGAAGGAATCCGGGGATGTTCTTGATGCCTTCGATGGTTACGCCGTGCTTTACGTCGGTGATGCCGGGGGTGGTGATTGCGCAGTTACCGCCCTGGTCGATAGCGATATCAACGATTACGGAGCCGGGAGCCATGCTCTTGACCATCTCTTCGGTTACGATGACGGGAGCAAGCCTGCCGGGAACGAGTGCGCTGAGGAATACGATATCCATCTTGGAGATAACCTCTGCAAGTGCCGCACGCTCTTTTGCCATATACTCGGGAGACAGGGCCTTTGCATAGCCGCCCTCTGCCATAGCTTCTTCATCCGGAACGCCGAGGTCAACGATGGTTGCGCCGAGGCTCTTTGCCTGCTCTGCCGCTGCGGACCTGATGTCTGCTGCGTAAACCTTTGCGCCGAGACGCTTTGCGGTTGCGATAGCCTGAAGACCTGCAACACCGGCACCGATAACGAGTGCGTTTGCGGGCTTGATGGAACCGACTGCGCAGAAGATGTTCGGGATGAACTTTGCGAGGCGCTCAGCTGCCATTACCATGCCGCGATAGCCTGCGCAGGTGCTCATGGAGGTCAGAGCGTCCATGTTCTGTGCGCGGGAGATACGGGGGATACCGTCGAGGGTAAGACCGATAATGCCGTTTGCCGCCATCTTCTTAACCATGGTGTGGTTGACGGGGGAAGCGGGGTGAATGAAGGTGATGAGGTACTGACCGCGGTGCATCATGTCAACTTCATGTACGCCGTAGGTCTCGTTCATCAGGGGCTCCTTAACCTTGAGAATAACTTCTGCGCGATTGTAAATCTCGCGGACATCTTCTACGAGCTCTGCGCCGGCTGCTTTGTAAGCGTCATCAAGGAAGAATGCTCCTGCGCCTGCATTGTGCTCAACGAGTACGGTGTGACCGTCTTTGATGAACTTTTCAACGGTCTCGGGGGTTGCCGCTACGCGGTATTCGTCGTGCATAATCTCTTTGGGTACACCGATAATCATGGTAATTTCTCCTTTTTTGTTCCTCTTTTTTATTTTTGAGGAGCCCCGCTTCGCCGCAATCGCAAGCACAGGTATTACCTTGCAGTTTTTTGCCCGGCGTACTCATAGCTTGGTTCGGCAGCGCTCCAAAAATTGAACAGTTTAAACGCCAAAAGCCGACCGAAACAACGGTCTTTACAAAAGGCGTCGGTCGCCTGCCCATAATATGAATTTTGACCGAAACTATTGTAAAACAGAAAGCATTTAAAAGTCAACGGATTTGCAGGGAGTTAATTACAATATATTAAAATTTTTTTAGCAAAATCAGCGGCTTTGACGGCACGGGGATATGCGACCGAAAAGGGGAAGCGGCGACGGTATTTCCGTGCGGTCACTGCCTCCCCGAAACCTTGCGCCTTACGCTTCTTGCGAGCCTTCCTCTATGCTGACGATGTTTCCGTCATGCATGGTGACGATCACGTCGGCTTTTTTTGCAATATCCATATCGTGCGTAACCAAAAGCACGGTCTGATCGTGTTCCTCCGCAAGGCGTTTTAAAAGCTCGATAACGCCTGCGCCCGTAACGGGGTCGAGGTTGCCCGTGGGCTCGTCCGCAAGCAGTATCGCCGGCTTTGTTATCATTGCACGGGCTATCGCCACACGCTGCTGCTCGCCGCCCGAAAGCTCGTCGGGATATTTTTTCAGCTTGTCGTCAATGCCGAGGCTTTTTGTGAGCGAGTCAAAAAAGTCTTTGTCGGGTTCCTTGCGGTCGAGGTTGAGAGGCATACATATATTTTCCAGGGCGGTATGCTCGCCGAGGAGGTTATACGCCTGGAACACGAAGCCGATGCGCCTTCTTCTAAGCACGGCAAGCTCCTTTTCCTTCAATTCAAACAGGCTTTTTCCTTCGAGGAATACTTCCCCGCCCGTGGGACGGTCAAGTCCGCCGAGAAGGTGGAGGAGGGTTGATTTACCGCTTCCGCTTTTTCCGATTATCGCATAAAATCTGCCCTGCTCGAACGAAACGTCGGTGGCTTTAAGCGCCTTTGTTTCAAGGCTTGTGCCGGGTGCGTAGGTCTTTTCAAGCGCCTTTGTATAAAGTATGGTCGATTTCATTGCTGTTGCCTCCTTTGTCAGCTTCTTATGTTTTCGATGGGGGAGTGGGAAAGCGGTATCTTGACGGCCGTACCAGTGATGATCAAAAGTATCGGCAGCATGATCGCATTGATTATCAGATACAGCGTCCACGGGAAGGAACCGAGCTCCTGCAGCGAAATGCTTTTCAGCATATCGAAGAAGCCGTACGCCATACCGGCTCTGGATATTGCTCCCGTGACGACAACCACCGCCGCAAGCAGGATGTTCGCCGTTATCAGGGACGCTGCGGCATATATTGCCGCCTGTATTCGGCGGGAACGGCGTATGCGGCCGTTGTCAACGCCGATCGCCTGCAGGATACCCGTTTTCTTTCGTCCCTGCTCCTCGGCGGAGGTCATGGTGTTGTACAGTATCAGCCATGCTATAAGCGTGACGGCTACGGCAAGAAGGAGTATGATCATGCAGCTGCTTGCCGCCTTTGAGTAAAGCGCCGTGTTGCTGTCACGGTAGTTTTCAAGGGAGAATATATTGCTCTTTGAAAACCGCTTCAGCTCCATGAGCGTTTCGCCTATACTGTCGCTGTCGTCGGTATATACGTTAATGAACGAATCTCCGTAGGCGGCCCCGATTTCCGAATCCTTCCTGTATTCGACAAAAAATGCTGTATCCTCGGGGCTCATGTATGTTGCGGACATAGGGAAAATACCCTGCATCAGTCTGGAACTGCCGATTATGGCATAGCCTTGGTTTGTGCCGCCGAACGGCCAGATACCGCCGTCGGGGAAGCTGTTTATCACTCCGCCGACTTCGGCATATTTCGATCTGAATACATACAGACGTTCTGTGTCGGTAGGGCTTACCGAAACGCCGCCGAAGTATATTTCAGCCCCGCATTTGAGTGCGTTGTCCGTGTTATATACCTCCGCATCGCCCGGGTCGAGACTCAGCAGCATGGTGCCGCTTGCCTTCAGCGCCTCGTACATACCCGCATCGGCATCAGCCGTAAACGGCTCGGAGTCATCCTCACTGCCGCTGAGCTCGATGTAGTTGGGAACGACCATTATGACCTGCTCGCCTGCGGCAAATCTTTCCGTGTCGATCGTGCCTTCCGACAGCGATTCGACGAGCTTTTTATACATTTCGCCCTCGACGTCCACGCTGTACAGCGTCGTGACATACCCGGGACCTTCGTACGGTCTGCCCGTTTGATCCGCCTTTTCGTTGGGCTGGCTGAAGAAAATTCCGGTTTCATCCAATGCCTTGAGGGAGGATAAAATGGGGCTTTCGTTCATATTCTCGAACCAGAGGAAAATGCCGTCGGTTTTTTTGTAGGACGATACTTCCGAAACGGAGGGCATCCCGGCAACCGTGTCCGAAACCGTGTCCAATGCGAGCTTGCCCATGCCGTAGGGTACGGTCACGATGTAGTCGGGGCGCTTGTTTTTTACAACGGTGGTGCGCCAATCCGAAAAGCTGTTGCTGCCGATGAACAGGCAGACAAGCTGCATCGCCGCCATGAGCGTGCAGAGCAGGAATATGCCCATCGTTCTGACGGAATTGCTTGCCGCATCCCTCACGCATATTCTTGCGTAGGTCTGGGGCTTGAACGAATATACCCTGTGGGGCTTGCGCTTTTTGACCGCACGACCCGTCAGTGGCATGGAGAAGCTGCGTGCGATGGGCAGAATCATACCTATCACAACGGACAGTATGCCGCCTATTTGCCCGGGTATCAGCGTGGAATAGTCGATAACGAACGTTATCCCGCTGCCCTCGTTGAGCGCATCCGTCAGCAAGGTGACGCCGTATGCAATGCCGAGTCCCAGCAGATCACCGATCACCAGCGAGCCAAAAAGCAGTATAAGCCCCTCGCATACGAGCAGCAAAACGACCTGCCCGTTTGATGCGCCGATGCTTTTTAAGGTCGTCAGTCTGCCGGTGCGTCTGTTTAGCTGTGTTATGAATATCTGGAATACGGCGCATATCGTTATTATCGAGATAATGCCGATAATGAGGTTGTTTACGCTCCTGCCCAATATTGTTTCCTGCGGATAGGCAGATCTGTTTATGCAAATAGGGCTGTCGTTGAGCTTGAATGCGCTGTCAGCACCCGCTATGAGATAATTTTGCGGCAGATAGCCGTTTTCGATGAGTATCCTTTGGCCAACGGCAAAGTTCGAGTGGAAGAAGCCGTCGAAGGGTATGGAGATAGGAGTGCGCCCCTCCACAATATAGCACCCGGATTCGTCGTCGTAGGTATAGTTCAGCGTTACAATGGATTTACTCTGCGTATCGTAAACCCGATTTATCGTTCCCGGCTTTTCTGCATCGATAAGTATGGGGAAATAGTTTTCATCGTATTCATACGAGTATCCGCCGGAGACGTGAAAGAACCCGTCCGGACTGCCGCCGTTTTCAAAGGCGTCCTTCAGCCTCGTGTAAAATTCGGCGGTTTCAAGCCCATTGCTTGCCATCAGATATATTCTCGTGCTCGGCAGCGGTGCGTTGTCGGTGACGAGTATATCGTCCATTGATATCATAATATTGCCAAACTGCGTATATACATCGTGCAGGACAAGAGCATTCGGAAGCGAGACGTTCGTATCCCACCTGTCGGAATAGGTGTTGACAATGCCGCAGACGGTCATCGTCTTGGTTATGTAGAAGCGCTGCTCCTCGACCTGACCGTTTTCGAGCAATTCCTCCAGCGCTTCCTTGCCAACCGAGCCTGCGGAGCTGCTTGGCGTGCCGAAGCCTATGCCGCCGTTAGGGTACCAAAGATGCTTACGGGTGACAACGTGCCATGAGGCGTCCTCGTACTGCCCGTAGTCGTGTAAGGTTTTTTCGTATTTGTTAAGGTAGTCGCCGGAGAGTAAAAACATACTCCACGCCTGGTCCAGCACCTCATCCTCAAGCTCATCGAACGGAACGCTCGTGTCCAGACCGTTCAGCGAGTAAATGGAGTATGGCTCGTCCTTGGCATCGTTCCAGCTTTTTTTGAAGGCCTCCATGAGTACATCGGTTTTTTCAACGGAATCCATTCCTGCGTTGGAATAAAAAACGGGCGATTCCCATTCAAATTCGAGCGTCACCTCGCTGCCTATGCCGACGTCCGCACCGAGCTGTGCAAGCTGTGAGGACTCTATCGCTATCTCGTTTGGGCTTTCCGGCAGCCGCCCCTCCGCAAGCGTGAGCGAGGCAAGGCTTTCAAAGTCGCCGCTGATCGTTCCGACGGTGCCGAAGCCGTGTGCCGTGCCGATATTCGTTATGACCGCACTTTCGCTTATGCAGCCGGTTTCTTCAAAAAGTGCCTCGACCGTGGGGTTGCTTCCGTTCCCGCCTTCGACCATGGTGAGGTTTTTGGTGTCGAAGTACGACGTGCTCTGCCCCGCATACAGTGCCTGCCATTTGCCGTAAAGCTGATAGCGCTGCTGTTCCTGCGTGCTCGTGTACGAGGCGATGAGGATGGTTGACACCGTCAAAAACATAAACGACAAAATTATAACGAGGGCGGTCAGCGCAGTGTCCTTTTTGCGCCCCCTCATGCCGCTTAATGCGATTCGTCCGATGTAGCTTTTCATTCGTTCACCTTCCTTTTGATTAGTTGCGGAATGCTTTGGTTTTCTGAACTATGCCGGACAGTATGCTGCCGAGAATACCGCAGGATATGACTTCGCCGACAAAAACCGTCAGAAAGAAATAGGCGAGGCTGCCGGGAATACCATATACGTAGCGAAGAAGAAACGGGATCACCGCCGTGTTTGCCAAAATGGGGAAAACGGGCGCAAGCAAGCGTTTTTTTGCAAGACAGCGTGTGCCAAGCGCACCGAGGAGCGTCGCAAGCGAGCCAAAAACCGTGTCGAGGGCAACGCAGCCGGTGAGGAGGTTTGAGATAATGCACCCGAGAAAAAGCCCCGGCACAGCCGCAGGGGTAAAGAACGGAAGCACAGTGAGGGCCTCCGAAAGCCTGACCTGTATTGCGCCGCTTGCAAGCCCGAAGGCATTTGCAAGATATGTCAGCGCTATATACAGTGCGGCAATCATTGCCCCGTGGGTCACAAGGACCACTCTTTTGTTCATAAAATTCTCCTTTAGTTTTGTTTTAGGTGAGGAAGGTCTCGAACTCACCGTATTTACCGCCGCAGGAAGAACCTGCGTGCAAGCAGGATACCATTATATATTAAGCAATAGGTATCTGCAAGTTTATATATATAGATGTAATATAAATAATTGCGGTTTTATACGGTCAAAGCAGAATAATTTCCGCCGAAAAGCGGTCAAAGCAGGGGCGAAGGCGGTTGAGTAAGGACAAAAAGCCCGCTTCATCGGCTATAAAAAGACCTATTTCGACGGCTTCGCCGTACAGTTTATACAGCGCACGCAAGTACCCCTTTTCAATAAGGAAGGCTATCGCATCGGCAACGGGCACAGGGAGCGCGGCGTTTGATTCGCAGCCTTTCGGCAGCCTGACGATGCCTAAGCGTGCGCCGAGCGATTCGGCGGCGGCCGTATTTTCGGCATTCATACACGTATGAATGGGAACAGCGGTCTCGGCGGTCATAAGGTCAATTTGCCATAAGCTTACAGGCTCTCCACCGCAAAGCTTCGATGCACTCTCAAAGAATATTGAGGAGAAAGCGGCTTTGAGACTGTTTTCCCCTATGGCGGAGAAAAGATGCAATGCGACGTCATGCTTGTCCGCATCGGAAACAACATAAAGCACGGGCGGCGCATTTTCGGAGCGCTTTATGTAAAACCGGGCGCTCTCCGTGCATTCGGCAGTGCATGGGAAGCCCTTTGGTATATACGGCAAAAACAGCCGGTTTTCGGGGAAAACGGAATTGAGCATTGAAATAACGTATTGGACCGCCGCATCGGAAACAGGGGAGGATATATCGAGCGGTGATGCAAAAAGTGCGTATTTGCCCTCGTGCTTTCCGATATACAGCTTTATCGTCGGAGCGCCGTTCGGCAAAAGCGGCGGCAGGGCTTCGGTAACGTCGAGGATACCGGGGATACCGTCTCCGTCGGCAAATTGATCAAAGCCGCTTTTCAGCTTTTTAAATTCAGAGAGGAATTTTGCGGCGTGCGCCCTCAAGCTGTTTGTTTCGGTACGCCGTGAAAGCAGACTTTTCCTGTCGTATTCGGCTTTTTCAATAATCTCGACCGTCACGGGGATAATTTCCTCCGCCCTTATGCCGAAAAGGCGAACCGGCACAGAGTACTCGGAGCAAAAATACGGAGCGGCAAGCCCCTTGTCGAGAAGCTCTGTCACGCTTGCCGCACAATCGGGCTTCAGACTGCGGATAAAGGCGTCAAAGTCCATCCCCTGGGGGAGCAGAAAGTATCTTAATTTATAATAGAATGCGTTTGAGCCGTTCAATTTGCGCCCTCCGGAAATCAGGTAACGAGATTATATCACATTATTATGGCATTGGAGTGCAGGCTGTGGTAGAATAAACAAAAATCTGTGGGATATTCGCATGAAGATACGAGGAACCGTAAAAAAGGTTATATTCAGAAATGACGCAACGGGATTTACCGTCATCGAGCTTGCAAACGAGATGGGGGTATTGACCACCGTTGTGGGCGAGCTTCCTCCCGTCACGGCGAGCGAGATGATAGAGGCCGATGGGGAATACGTTGCCCACAGGGTATATGGCAAGCAGTTCAAGGCAAATTCTATAAGCCGAGTGGAGCCGACCGGCAGCGAGGCGATAGTGACGTATCTTTCCAGCGGCTTGATAAAGGGCGTGGGGCTGGCAACGGCAAAAAACATCGTTGCACACTTTGGCGATGCGGCGCTTGACGTTATAGAATACGAGCCGGAGCGATTGAAAGAAATACCGGGCATCGGCGATATAAAGATGCGGCAGATATACGAGTCGCTTATGTCAAAGCGCAATATGCAGGAGATCTATATTGCTCTGCAGCGGTACGGAATGACCGTGCTGCAAATAACGAGGGCATATAAGCTCTACGGAGGCAACTGCATCGAAAAAATAAGGGAAAATCCGTACAGGCTTATTGACGATATAGAAAACATCGGCTTCAAGACGGCGGATAAAATTGCCGAAAATGCGGGCGTAGAGCGTGACTCGGAGTTTCGCATCCGAGCCGGGATAAAATATGCTCTCGGGCTTGCCCGACAGGAGGGGCATACCTGCCTGCCGATGGATATGCTCATTGAGACGGCCTGCCGGGTGCTCGGTGCGGAGGTCTTGCCCGTAGAAAGGCGGATAAAGGATATGATAGCCCGCTCGGAGCTTGTATGCGTATCCGCCGGCAACGACGACATGGTTTACACTCCGTATATGTACGGCATAGAAAACGCCTGCGCAAAGCGGCTTGTGCTTTTGAGCATGGGCAGAGTGCAGAATCCCATCGTAAGTATAGATGGCATGATAGACGCAATACAGCGTGAAACCGGCATCGAACTTGCACCGATGCAGCGTCAGGCGGTGAAGACGGCCGTTTCAAACTGCACCTCGGTGATAACGGGCGGTCCGGGTACGGGAAAAACGACAATTCTGAAATTCATAATACTTATAATGCAGAGGCTCGGGCTCGAATACGAGCTTTGTGCGCCCACGGGCAGAGCCGCTAAGCGCATGGGCGAGGCGACGGGGACAACCGCACGCACCATTCACCGAATGCTCGAATACGGGCAGGAGGGCTTCCAGAAGGATGAAGAAAATCCGCTTAAAACTGACATGGTGATAATCGACGAAATGTCCATGGTCGATGTGCAGCTTATGGACGCCTTCCTCAAGGCGGTCGTAATGGGTACGAGGATAGTCATGGTCGGAGACGTTGACCAGCTTCCGTCGGTGGGCGCTGGCAATGTGCTGCGTGATATAATCGAAAGCGAAGCGATCCCCGTAACAAGGCTCGACGAGGTTTTCCGTCAAAGCGGCAGGAGCATGATCGTGCAAAACGCCCATCTGATAAACAGGGGGGTAATGCCCGAAATGGCTAACGAAACGGAGGATTTCATATTTGAATCCATCGGAGAGCCTATTGAAGCGCTGAACAGGATAAAAACGCTGTGTACGACAAAGGGGTCTTCGGGGGAGATACAGGTGCTTGCGCCGATGAAAAAGGGCGTGCTGGGCGTAAATCGCATAAACGAAATGCTGCAGCAGGCGCTGAATCCGCCGGACAGAAGCAAGGCGGAGGCGATTTTCGGTGAGTCAGTATATCGTGTGGGCGACAAGGTCATGCAGCTCAAAAACAACTATAAAATAGAGTGGAGCATAAAGAAAAACGGCATGACCGTCGAGGAGGGCGCAGGCGTTTTCAACGGCGACATGGGCAGAGTATCTGACATAAGAAGGGAAAGCCAGACGCTGGAGGTTCTCTTTGATGACGGGCGCAGCGTGCTATATGATTTTTCGCAGACGGAGGAGCTTGCGCTTGCGTATTGTGTGTCGATACATAAAAGCCAGGGCAGTGAGTTTTCAACCGCACTTATTCCGCTTGTGTCGGGGCCGCCGATGTTTTTGACGAGGAATCTTCTCTATACCGCTGTAACGAGAGCAAGGGAGCAGGTCATTATAATCGGCAGGCAGGACTGCGTTTACGGCATGGTGCAGAACAATAATATAAAGAAGCGGTACAGCGGGCTTTGCGACTTTATCGGGGAATCCGATACGCTGACAAAATGAAAGGCTTGATACGGCGGTCGAACTTTGCAAAATTTTTAGGAATTGTGTTGTTTTGACCGTCGGTATGGTATAATGCGGATATGAAAAGTATTCTTAAAAAACTGTTTATATTTGTTTCGTGTGCGGCGCTTGTTTCTGTCTGCGCCTGTCAGCCCGTTGGCGGCAGTGCCGGCGTACCCGAAAAGGCGCTGTATATAAACGAGGTCGTCACCTCAAACTCCCTTTCGCTGACGAATGAGTTTTTGGGAAGTCCCGACTGGATAGAGCTGTATAACGGCACAGATGAGGATATTTCCCTTGACGGCTGCTATATCACCGACAACATCAAAAAACTAACCAAGTGGGCATTTCCGGACGTCACGATAAAGGCCGGCGAATATATGACGGTGTTTTTCTCGAGCAATCACGATACGCCGCCCGATGACGTTTTGTGCGCCTCCTTCGGAATAAGCAAGGGCGGAGACACGCTCTACCTTATCGGAAAATACTACGATGTTCTGCAAAAGATAGATATACCTGCGCTCGAAACGGATGTATCGTGGGCAAGGCGGGATGATGGCACCTACGGCTACTGCGGCTCGGCAACGCCCAACGCATACAACTCCACGTCTATAATGGATACGCTTGCGGATGTGTCGGTCGATGAAAAGGCGCACAGCATAATTGTCAGCGAGGTAATGCCGATAAACAACAATGCGCTCCGTGCGGCGGACGGCGGCTTTTATCCGTGGGTGGAGCTGTATAACCCCACGGGTGAGGACATAAACGTATCATCGCTGTGGATCAGCGAATACGCCTCCGATCTCAACAAATGGCAGCTTCCCGAGAAAGTGCTTGCCGCAGGTGAATATATGATCGTTTTCCTGTCGGGACAAAATCGCTGTGCCGACGGAGAGATTCACGCCCCGTTCAAGCTGAGCGAGGACGAAAGCAGCATCTATATTTCGACAAGGCATGGAAATATCTGTAGCAGCCTTGAGTGGGCTCTGCCGATACCGGCGGGCGTCTGTGTTGTTGCGGACGGCTATACCGCATACCCCACGCCGCTTGCCGAAAATTCCGAAAAGCTTTTCACGTCGCTTGAAACGGTCGATATGGACGCCTCCTCGCCGGTCAGGATAAACGAGGTTTTGCCCAAAAACCGTTACAGCGCCATGGACAAGGACGGCGACAGGAGCGACTGGGTGGAGCTTCACAATGCCTCATCGGAAACGGTAAATCTCGGCTGCTACTATTTGAGCGATGATGAAAGCGACCCGTACAAATGGGGACTTCCGAACAGGGAGCTTGCCGCAGGCGAATATATCCTGATTTTCCTTTCGGGAAAGGACATAACGGACGGCGAGGAGCTTCACGCTTCGTTTTCGCTTTCGACTGCGGATAAGCAGCTTATGCTGACCTGCGTGGACGGGATGCGGCGTGATACCGTTTATGTGCCGGAGGGCATCGGTGACAACGTATCCATCGGAAAAAATGCGGACGGCGAGCAGATATATTACGGTCAGCCGACCCCGGGCGCAAAAAACAGCACAAAGGGCTTTTCGAGTGTCGATCTGGTTTCGCTGACGGATATGGGCGGACTTTATATAAGCGAGGTTGCAACCGTACATAAGCCCAAAAGCGGTGCGGACGACTGGATAGAGCTGCACAATGCGAGCGGACACAGCATCAACCTTTCCGGCTATGGACTGGCCGTAGGAATGGACGGCGAGATAAATCCGCTCAGCGGCACGATAGATGCCGGCGGCTACCTCCTCGTATATGCAGCGAGTGCGGGACGTAGCGACGGGAAACTGTGCATACCCGAAAACCTCGGCGTTTCGGGCGAAACGATAGTGCTGTACAATGCGGACGGGGTGTTGACGGATATCCTCGATACGGGGGTTCTCCGTGCGGGAATGTCATCGGGACGGATAGAGGGCGACGCGGATGCAGAACGCATCTTTTTTTCAACGCCTACACCGATGAAGAAAAATGGCGACACGGGCTATACAAGCTATACTTCGGCGCCTGTGTTTTCGGTTGCGGAGCTTTACCATACGGAGAAATTCGAGCTTGAGATAACCTGCTCCACGCAGGGCGCAACGATATACTATACCACGGACGGCTCGGAGCCAGACACCTCGTCAAGGGTTTACAATGGGGCGATCACTATCGAAAAGAACACACCCGTGAGTGCAGTTGCCGTTTGCGACGGAAAACTCAAAAGCGACATTGCCGTGGCGACGTATCTTTTTGAAACGCCGCATACGCTCCCCGTGGTCTGCCTCACCTGCGATCCCGACAGGTTTTCGGAGGTCTATTCGGTAACGGAGCGAAAGGACAGGGTGGAGCGAGGGGCATATATTTCCTACTATGAAACCGACGGCATGCTCGGCGTTTCGTTTCCGTGCGGAATACGTGCAAACGGCTCATCAACTTTGACCGCAAGGCAGAAATCTTTGGCGATAAAATTGAGGGGCGGTTACGGCAGAAGCGAAGTGACCTATCCTTTTTTCGGAGAATACGAGATAAAATCGTTTTCAAACCTGCTGCTCAGAAATTCGGGGCAGGACAGATGGTTTTCCAGAATGAAGGACTCCCTTTCCTCACTTTGTGTCGAGGGCATGAATATAGACAACTTCGCCACAAGACCGGTTATTGCCTATATAAACGGAAAATATTGGGGTATATACGACTTTAACGAGGATCATTCCGCCGATTATCTTGAGGCGCATTACGGTGCGGATGCGGACAACATAGACTATATAAGAAGAAATGCGGGAGTGCTCGAGGGCAGCAATACCGAGTTCAAACGTGTCCGTGCGTATGCGCTTGCAAACGATTTGTCCAACCAATCCACGTATGAAAAGTTTACACAATGGGTGGATGTGGATTATTTCACGGACTATCTGATTGCTCAAACCTACTTCAGAAACGGCGATATGTTCAATCAAAAATATTGGCGCAGCCGTGATTATGCGGTAAAATGGCGTCCGGTATATTATGACCTCGACTTTGGATTCAGCGGCGTGACCGGCGACCTGCTTTCATCGTACTTCAGAGTGGAGGGCGTGCCCTCCAGGGACGGCTCGCTAACCAATATGGATATATATGTCGGGCTAAGGAAAAACAAGGGCTGGCGGGAGCAGTTTGCAAAGCGCTATGTATGGGTTTTGTACAACCACCTTACGCCGGAGCGCATAAACTCTATAATCGACGAGTATTACAATGCGCTTAAACCCGAGATGCAGCGGCACATCTCTCGCTGGGGCGAGCCTAAGTCCATGTCGTATTGGGAGGGGCAGGTCAGAGAGCTTAAAAAGTTTGCCAATACAAGGCGCGACTATGCGCTCAGAATACTTCAGCGGCAGTTTGACATAAGCGATGCGACCATGAAGCAATATATTGCGGAGGCGACGGGCAATCCGTAATATCGGCGTGAAATGCGGCGGACGGGGCTTTGAAAGCGGCGAAACAGCGGGCAAAATAATGAAGAAATATAAAGTTTATTTTGTCCGAATAAATTGTTTGAAAAAACTCTTTACAAACTAAAACACTTGAGGTATAATACCCAAGGTTGAGGGGCATTAGCTCAGCTGGCTAGAGTGCCACACTGGCAGTGTGGATGTCAGCGGTTCGAATCCGCTATGCTCCACCAGAAAACGACAAGCTTCGATAGAAACTTGTCGTTTTCAGTTATATTCGCCTTACGGCGAGTTATATGCACCTTCGGTGCGTGATATTTGCTTCGCAAGTGATATGCCTGCGGGCGTTAGGGGCGAATATAATATCACTGAAACCGTAGGTTTCAATATCACATTTTGCGTAGCAAAATATATCACTCCGTCGAAGACGGAATATCAC
>JAEDJH010000034.1 GCA_016296415.1 Clostridia bacterium
ACGGCAATCGTAAGCGGTCTCGGTGCAATCGCTCTCCGTAAAAAGGAAGACTGATTGACTGCAAAATTAAAGGCTGACTAACCGACATAAGGGTGAGAGCTGAATGCTCTTGCCCTTTTTATTGATCTTTTAGAACGAATGTGACAATGCTGCAACACATCATTTGTTCATATTGAAATCCCCGGGGTATGTGTTAAAATCACACTATGGGAGCTGTACATGATTCAAGAAATGACAGATACAGATTTCCGCAGGGGGCGGTAAGCTGCGGCAATAACGTTATGCTTGCCCTGCAGCTTGACGGTGCGCTTGCATATACCGCAAGGCGCATTGTCCTTTGCACCTGCTTTGATGGAAATGCTGAGCGGCATGATGGCGAATGCACGGCGGAAAACGGCATGCGCCTTTATCGCTTTAACCTGAAAATGCCCGACCGAACGGGCCTGCTGTGGTATAATTTTGCGATTTATACACAGGATGGTGTAATGTACTACGGCGGAAGCTCGGGCCGGGGGTATTTGAGTGAAGGAGAGCCTGCATCATACCGAATAACCGTGTATGACGGGAGCTTTTCCGTGCCAAGGCGCCATACCGAGGGCGTAATGTACCAAATTTTTCCGGACCGCTTCGCAAAGAGCGGCGATGAGGGGGGACTAAGGCGGCTTCCGTATCACGAAAACATGGGGCGAAGGGTGTATGCACACGAGAACTGGGACGAAGTGCCCCTTTATTTGCCGCTTGACGGGGAAAAATACTATTCGCCCTGCGATTTTTTCGGCGGCGATTTGGAGGGCATAAGGAACAGGCTCAAATATCTGTCCGACATGGGCGTGACCATGCTGTATCTCAATCCCGTTTTTGAATCGCCGTCATGCCATAGGTACAACGTTTCCGATTATATGCGAATCGACCCGATTTTGGGCGATGAAAACGACCTGAAAAATCTTGTTGAGTCGGCAAAGCATTATGGCATAGAGCTGATGTTCGACGGCGTTTTTTCGCATACGGGGGATGACAGCGTCTATTTCGACCGATACGGAAATTACGGCAAAAACGGCGCCTACCAAAGCGAAGATTCACCGTATCGGGATTGGTACGATTTTGAGGAGTTTCCCGATAAATATCGCTCATGGTGGGGTTTTGACACACTGCCCGAGGTCAACGAGCTTGCACCGTCGTATGTGGAATACGTTAAAAGGGTGATAGACAAATGGCATTCCCTCGGTGTAAAGCATTGGAGGCTCGATGTTGCCGACGAACTGCCCGACGAGTTCATAGCGATGCTTCGCCAAAAGGTCAAGGCCAACTCACATGATGGCGTTTTGATAGGCGAGGTGTGGGAGGAGGCCTCCAACAAGCACTCTATGGGGTGCCGCAGGAAGTATGTCGATGGATTTGAGCTCGACGGCGTGATGGACTATGTGCTTCGGTCACTGATACTTGACTTTTTAACCTGTAAAATAAGCGCAGGCGCATTCCTTGACGGTGCTTTGTCTCAGGCGGAGCATTATCCCGAGCCGTTTTTGTACGGAAAGATGAATCTGCTTTCATCCCATGACACAATAAGGGCGATTACCGTCCTTGGCGGAGCTCCCGGGCGGGACGATCTGCCGAGGGAGAAGCAGGCGGAGTTCAGACTGGATGAAGATGCGCTTCAATTGGCGAAAAGACGCTTCGTTTTGGCTGTGCTGATGCAGGCGGCTATGCCGGGTGTCCCTTGCGTTTACTACGGTGATGAGGTTGGAATGACCGGAATGGCCGATCCGTTCTGCAGAGGTACATTTCCTGCCGACGGCGGAGATGGTGAGCTTGCCGATAAGGTGCGCCGCATTATGCGCCAAAGGCGTGCCGACAAGAGTCTGAACTCAGGCGGTTATGCGCTGAACGCATACGGCGAGGACGTGCTTGCGGTAGTGCGAATGTCCGGTGAAAGCTCTTCCGTGGTCGTTGTTAACAGGTCGCATGCAAAAAAAACCGTCCGCATTAAAAAAGAAGATTTTACACAGGGTAAATATGCCGCACGGGTGACTTTGTGCCGACGCTATACCAATTTGCTAAGCGGTAAAGAGTACGAAAGCGGAGATGCAGGAATGCTTTTGGAGCTTGAGCCGCTTGAGGGCTTATTACTGATAAGAAAGGATTGACTTTATGAGAGGCTTTTTTGCAAGGCTTTTTTACGGAAGATACGGAAATGACAGGCTGAATTTTGTCTTGCTCATTGCAGGTATGCTGTTTTCCATTGCCGCAAGCATCGCCAGCATTTATTCCAGGGCAGCGTGGTACGTGCTGTTTGCATTGTCAACGCTCATACTTGTTATCGCTCTGCTGAGGATGATGTCAAGAAACTTTGACAAGCGCCGCAGGGAGCTTGCTGCCTATCAAAATATGACGTCAAAGCTGAAAGGATTTTGGCGCAGGATAAGGCTGAGGGCAGAGGAGAGCCGCCGATACAGAAGGTTTTCGTGCGCACAGTGCGGGCAGAAATTGAGAGTGCCGAAGGGCAAGGGGAAAATTCGCATCACCTGCACAAAATGCGGTCATAAATTCGTAAAGCGTACATAAGGCTTTTTTACGAAGCGTCGTATTTTGCGGCGGCAAAGCCCAATAAAGCCCCACATTACACCAATAAAAAAGCCATCGGCAGGGTTTTTCAAAAGACCGATGGCTTTAACTTGTGCATATAGCAGACGGTTATGCTTTCTGCATAAAATCCTTCACGAGGTCGAGTTTTTCCCAGGGGAGCTCAACATCGGTTCTGCCGAAGTGACCGAAAGAAGCGGTCTGACGGTAGATGGGGCGTCTGAGGTCGAGTCTTGAAATTATCGCCGCAGGGCGGAAATCAAACACCTTTTTTACAAGCTCCGCAATCATGCTGTCGGGCATTGCTCCCGTACCTTTGGTATCTACCATTATGGATACGGGGTGCGCAACACCGATGGCGTATGCGACCTGAAGCTCGCAGCGCTTTGCAAGACCTGCTGCAACGATGTTTTTGGCAACATAGCGTGCGGCATACGCAGCACTGCGGTCAACCTTGGTAGGATCCTTGCCGCTGAAGCAGCCGCCGCCGTGACGGGCAACGCCGCCGTAGGTATCGACAATTATCTTGCGTCCGGTCAGACCCGAGTCACCCTGAGGCCCGCCGATGACGAAGCGACCCGTTGGGTTCACGAGGAACCTGCTGTTGTCGTCAAGCATATCGGCGGGGACAACGTCCTTTATGACGTTTTTGATTATATCGCTTCTTATCTGCTCCAGCTCCACGTCGGGATCGTGCTGTGCCGAAATGACGACGGTGTCCACTCTTACGGGCTTACCGTCAACATATTCCACTGTGACCTGCGACTTGCCATCGGGACGGAGATAGTTTAAAAGTCCGCTTTTGCGCACCCGACTGAGGCGCATGGACAGCTTATGGGCAAGCGAGGTTGTAAGCGGCATGAATTCGGGAGTTTCATCGCACGCAAAGCCGAACATCATACCCTGATCACCTGCACCAAGTTCAAACTCGTCCGCTGCTTCGCCGTGCTTTGCCTCAATGGACTTGGATACGCCCATGTCGATGTCGGGCGATTGTCCGTTGAGGGCGGAGATGACGGCAAGGGAGTGTCCGTCAAAGCCGTATTCGGGCTTGTTGTAGCCAATGTCGATAACAACGTCGCGCACAAGGCGGGGAATATCCACGTAGCAGTCTGTGGTGACTTCGCCCATTACCATCACCATGCCCGTCGTGGCACAGCATTCGCAGGCAACTCTGGAGTTTTTGTCGTTTTCGAGCATCCTGTCAAGGACTGCGTCGGATATTGTGTCACACACCTTGTCGGGATGTCCGTCCGTTACGGATTCCGATGTAAATAAAAATTTTTCGCTCATTTTGTTTCCTCTTTACTAAGATTATTTCAACAAAAAAGTCTCGCAGAAAGCGAGACGAAGTATCCGTTCGCTCATCTTTCGGCATATACCGCAGGATTTGGCACCTTGCCTTAAAGGCAGGTTGTCGGGCTTCGCAGGGCCTGTCCCTCAGCCACTCTTGATAAGACTATTCTGTTTGTTATGACTATATCGTCCCAAAGTCGTGTTGTCAAGCCTTTTTTTGCGATATATTGCGCTATTTTGCGTAGGTCGAGTTTCTTCTTTCGATGTGAACGCCTATGCGCAGAATATCGCCCGGAGAAACGGGCTCGTTGCAGCCTATATAGAGGCGTTCCTTCGGATGCGGAGCGCTGCTGACCGGCTTGCCCTGCTCGTTTTTGATGTACTCGACCTTAAATTTGCGTCCGATGTCATTCGGGGCAAGTATGTCGAGTGTATCGCCGACGAAAAAACGGTTTCGCTGTGAAACAAGAGCTTCTTTTTTGTCACAGTCGTATTCGATTACCACGGCGCCTATTTCCTTGTCCTGAATGTAGCCTCCGCTGATTGTCGCCTGCCCCTCTTTGCCGGGGTTTCCGAAGAAGAACCCGGTCGTGTAGGGGCGGTGGCTTGCGTAATTCAGCTCCGAAGAGATACTTTCCGGTACATGGTAGCTTTTTTGAGCATCTCCGCCTGCCGCAAGCGCTTCTGCGTAGTGATCCAGTGCCATTCTGTAGGCGTTGACAACGGTTGCGACGTATGCGATGGACTTCATTCGCCCCTCGATCTTCAAGCTGCAAACGCCCGTGTTTATAAGCTCGGGCAGATGCTCGATCATGTTCATGTCTCGGGAGTTGAGTATAAACGTTCCCTGCTCGTTTTGCTCTATGCCGAACCATTCGCCGTCACGACCGCGCTCACGCAGCTCGTACGTCCAGCGACAGGGCTGGGCGCATTCCCCCTTGTTCGAGTCCCTGCCCGCAAGATAGTTTGAAAGCAGGCATCTTCCGGAGTATGAAACGCACATTGCGCCGTGTACGAAAATTTCAAGTTCGAGCGACGAGGGGAGGCGCTTACGCATGGCGGCTATCTGTTCAAGCGAAAGCTCACGGGCAAGTATAACCCTTTTTATGCCCTGCTCATGCCAAAAAGCGGCGGCAGCGGAGTTTAGAGTGTTCGCCTGTGTGCTGAGATGCAGTTCCATATTGGGAACGGCTTGCTTTGCTGCTGCGAGCACGCCCGGATCGGTCAGGATTATGGCGTTTGCGCCGGCGGATTCAATATCCTTCAGCAAAGGGGGCAGACTGTCGAGATCCTCGTCCCGTGCAAATGCGTTGCAGGCGACATATACCCTCTTGCCGAGCTTGCGTGCAAGGGTGCAGGCTTCGGAAAGCTGGGGGAGGGTAAAGTTGTCCGCAAAGTTTCGGAGGCTCATACTTGTTGCTCCGACATAGCAGGCGTCAGCACCGTAGCGGAATGCGGTTTTAAGGCGTTCAAGGTTGCCTGCCGGCGCAAGAAGTTCTGGTAGTTTCATGTTTCTCACCTGCCAAATCACCAATTGGGTCTGTATTTTTCAACGTTCTTTTGATGCTCACGGAGCGTCTCTGCAAACACCAGCTCGCCGGTTTCCGAATCCTTCAGGCAGAAATAGTAATATACGCCAAGGAATTCCTCATCGGGGTACAGGGCGGCGATAATTGCATCCTCACCGGGGTTTGTTATCGGACCGAGCGGCAGTCCCTTGTAAACGTGAGTGTTGTAGAGCGACCGGCTCTCCATCTGCTCTGAGGTAAACTGGAGCGTGTTTTCGTCGAATATGTATCTTAGCGGAGCATCGGAGCCGAGCGTCATATCGTCCGTCAGCCTGTTGTGGAATACAGCGGATACCTTGGCAAAATCGGCGGTTTTCGCCTCCCTCTCGATCAGCGAGGCGAGCGTTATTACTTCGTCAATGGTCATGCCGAGCTCGGCGGCCCTTGCGGCATATTCGCTTGTGAATGTGGTATGGAAGCCCAAAAGCATCTTGTTTATAAGGAACTTGGGCGATGAATCCACATACACCTCATAGGTGCTCGGAAACAGATAGCCTTCAAGCTTGTATTTTCTCGCCTCGTCGGGGTTGTCCTCAATTTCGGTGATGAACGAGTATTCGGTGAAGCTGCTGCCCGTCTTGCAAAGCTCATAAAACTCATTCGGAGTGTCGAGCAGACCGAGCGAAACAAGCTGCTTACCTATATCACGCACGGAGGTTCCTTCGGTTATTGTTATCTTCATCGTCTCACGGGGCGGATTGCCCTCACAGATAATATCGACCATTTGGGGAATATCCATGTTCTTTGACAGTATATAGGTACCTGCCTTCATATTGGATGATTTACCGAGGAAGTCAACATAAATCTTAAACACCGCTTTGTTGGATATCAAGCCCGACTCGTACAGCAGCTTTCCTATCGAGGAGGTACCGTAGCCGCTGGGAATGACGATTTCTATCGGAGTGGCGTCGTTGCTGTCCATTGGCATTATGTACTTGTTATACAGTATTTTAACGCCCGCATATACCCCTGCAAGGGCGATGGATATGCTGAGTATCACCACGAGCAGAGGGCGCACCGCCTTCCATATTTTTCGCAGTACCTTGCGCTGTTCGGCTTTTTTGTTCAAGGACCTTTACCTCCGTTTCTTAAATTATTCGGGAAAATCGAGACCCATGTTTACGTCCGTTGCGTTGCCTATGGATTCGTAAACATAGCTGAGCAGGGCTGTGACTCTGTATTCCGCCACCAAAAAATCTGAAGCCTCCTTGTTGCCGGATAAAAGCTCCGTAAGCGAGTTTAATGACGCCATGATATCGTCATCAACGTTTCCGAGAACCATGTTCGCCTGCGCCTTCATGCGAAGGGAGGCGTATTGCTTCAGCAGCGCCCTCGTAGTATCGTTTTCGACGGCGAGCGCTTTGGCTTTCGTGTATTCGGCGTATTCCTCGCTTTGATTCAAAAGTGCCGCAAGGTGTTTTACGGCGTCGGCGATTTCCTTATTCATCCTTTTTGCCTCCGTTTTTGTCGATTTCGATAATTATCGGAAGTATCATGGGGGTTCGCTTTGTCTTTGCGTAAAGGTCGTCCTTTACGGCATTCTTGAGCTGGTTTTTGAGCTGCGCCCATTCCGACTTGTGGGCGCCCTTGAACAACAGCGCCTGCTCACGGATGACCGCCTTCGCCTGCTTCAAAAGCTCCTCGGAGCTTCGCACATATACAAAGCCCCTCGATACTATTTCGGGCTCGGCACAAAGCTCACCCGTTTCCTTGTCGAGGGCGATCACCACGGTGAAAAGGCCGTCGAGCGAAAGCAAACGTCTGTCCTTAAGGACGGCGTTTCCGATGTCGCCTATTCCGAGACCGTCAACGAGCACGCTTCCGCAGGGGACGCTTCCGGCGATACGTGCGGATTCGCCGGTAAATTCGATGATGCCGCCGATTTCGGGTATGAAGGTGTTTTCCGGCTGTACGCCCATTGAAACGGCGAGGTCGGAGTGCTGATAGAGATGGCGCAGCTCTCCGTGAACCGGAATGAAAAACTTGGGCTTGGTCAGCGCAATCATGAGCTTAAGCTCCTCCTGACGTGCGTGACCGGAAACGTGAACGTCCGCAAGCGAGTCGTAAACGACCTTTGCGCCCCTCTGGAAAAGCTGGTTTATGACCTTTGCGACGCCCTTTTCGTTGCCGGGTATGGCGGAGGCGGATATTATAACCGTGTCGCCGGTTCCTATGTTCAGCTTGTGTGAGGCGTTTGCCATGCGGAAAAGTCCGCTCATCGGCTCACCCTGGCTTCCCGTGGTTATTATGCAGATTCGGTTGTCGGGATAGTTTTTAAGCTGCTCTATGTCCACGACGCTTTCTTTCGGAATGGAAAGATAGCCAAGCTCCATTGCCATATTGGCAATGTTCACCATGCTCCTGCCCTGGAAGCATATCACCCTGTCACGCATGACCGCCACGTCGGCGACCTGCTGTATCCTGTAAATGTTTGAGGCGAACGATGCAACCACGACCCTGCCCGTGGCAAGGTCAAAATAATGCTCAAACGTTTTGCCGATTTCCTTCTCCGATTGGGTATATCCGCTGCGTTCGACGTTTGTGCTGTCGGACATGAGGGCAAGCACCCCGTCCGAGCCGTACCACGCAAGCCTCCTCATATCCATGGGTTCCCCGTCAAGCGGAGTCATATCGAGCTTAAAGTCGCCGGTGTGTATAAGTGTACCGAGCGGCGTGCGTATTGCAAGCGCTACCGCACCGGCAATGGAGTGGCTTATCTTAATAAACTCGATCTCAAAGCAGCCGAGCGTTATTTTGTCGCCCGCCTGTATGCAGGTCAAGTCCGCATCGGTTATCTTTTGCTCATCGAGCTTGTGCTTTATGAGCCCTATTGAAAGTTTTGTTCCGAATACGGGCACGTTAAATTGCTTGAGCGCATAGGGGACGGCTCCTATATGGTCCTCGTGTCCGTGCGTAATGAGTATGCCGCGTATGCGTGCCGAGTTTTTCTCAAGGTATGTCATGTCGGGAATGACAAGGTCTATTCCGAGCATCTCTTCGTCGGGGAAGGACAGGCCGCAGTCGATTATGATTATGTCGTTGCCGTATTCAACGAGGGTCATGTTTTTGCCTATCTCGCCGACGCCGCCGAGCGGTATTATCTTCAGCTTTGATGTCAAATGATACATCTCCTTTCGTCGTTAATTATTGACAGGTCGGTTTGTTTGTATAATGCCGATGCATCCCGAACGGTCGGGCGAGCATCATAAATCCTTTTTTGCAAAGTAGCTGTAAAGGGTACAGCGCATTCCGCCGTTTGTAAGGTTTCTGCGCTTGTCCGCCTTTCCGTACACCTTTTCAAAGTCAGGGTTGGAGGTAATTATGTTTCTGGACAAATTCGGATGCGCCTCAAACTTGGCGTGCATCTCTTTGTACAGCTTTTCAACGTGCTTTTTGTCCATCAGCCTTTCGCCGTAGGGCGGGTTGCACGCAATGATGCCGAAGCCGTCGTGTACAGGGGAAAATTCGCTCAGGGGCTTTACCGCCCAGTTGAGCATGACCCCCGCTTTTTTCGCATGGCGCTTGCATAGGTCGATACAGCGTGCGTCTATGTCGCTGCCGTAAATCGGCGGAAGCGACGCCTGCGGCTTTATAGAGTCACGGGCCGCTTCACGGGCTATCCTGAATCTGAATGTTTCGAGAAAATGCCAGCTTTCTGCGGCGAACGTCCTGTTAATCCCGGGTGCGATGTTTGCGGCTATCATCGCCGCCTCTATTGGCATTGTGCCGGAGCCGCACATGGGGTCGTACAGCGGAATGTCGGGCTTATAGCGGGAAAGCATCACGATAGCGGCGCCGAGCGTTTCCGCAATGGGCGCATCAACGTTATATGTGCGGTAGCCTCGCCTTGAAAGCCCTGCTCCGCAGCAATCGAGCGCAACCGTTACCACATCTCTCAAAAGACCGATTTCTATTATCACACGATTGCCGGTTTCCGGAAGTATTTGGGTGTGATAGCTTGAACGCAGGCTTTCAACTATGGCTTTTTTTGCTATGCTTTGGCAGTCCGATACCGAAAACAGCGTGCTTTTTGCGCTTTTTCCAGTGACATGGATAAAGCTGTCACGGCGAAGGTACTGCCTCCAGTCTATTCGCTTTACGCCCTCAAAAAGTTCCTCGAACGTGGTTGCTTTAAATACCGAAACCTCCAGCAGTACTCTTTCTGCGGTGCGGAGCCAAAGGCAGGCGGCAGCCATTTCGTCAAAGCCGCCTTCGAATATGACCCTTGCGTCCTCGACGGCCAATACGTTTATGCCAAGCTTTTTAAGCTCAAGCGATGTAAGCGACTCTACGCCCATTTTGCAGGTTGCGATAAATCTCATTTTTCCTCCTCGCCTTCGGGCTTGTCGGGCAATGCCAAAGCATCGGCTATGCGATTGAGTGCGTTGTCCAAACGGCGCTCCGTGACACCGTACGCCTCCAGCAGTGCGGAAGGCTCCGTACCGCCGTTTTGTTTGTTAAGCGCAAGAAACTCTATCGCAGCGGCAACAGCATCCTCCATCTGAGGGGTAAGCTGCGGAAAGTGCCCCGATTCGTTAGTTTTTTTGACAAAGGTATAGAATATGTTCAGCGCCTCGCGCTTGATGTCGTCACCGTCACCCACCATGAGCGAGGCGGAAAGCCTGTCTCCTATTCGCCTGTACGCCGCCGGCAGCTTGGGCTTTTCGGGCGAGAATGCAAAGGCGGTGATTATGTCGGCACTGTCCGTAAGCATACCGTAGGGCTTTTTTGCGCCTATGCTTTCGAGCGTTTTGAGTGCTGCCGCTTTTATTTCAAAGGACTCGCTCTGTCTCAAAATGAAGCGCCTGAGGATATCCTCTGCCGCATCTCCGCCGTAGGTTGCGATGATTTGAAGGCTGATACCCTTCATGTGGTCGTCGAGCGTGGTCAGTGCCCAGTTAAGAAGCTCCGCTGACTCGGGACCTATTTTTTCCTCGCTTTCCGTCAGCAGCTTCAGTCGGTCTATCCTTGAAAGTATTTCGGGATACGGAACCTGATACAGATGAGGGAGACTTACGTTCGGTCTTTCTACGTCATCGCTCCTGCACAGCTTGATATAGTAGGAGGCGATGGTATCCGAGGGGTCGAGCTTCAGCAGCAGCTCGTAGCGCTCCGCCGCCTGCTCATAGTTGCCGAGCTCATATTGGCATACAGCCATGCCGTGATTTATTATCGGCACGTAGGGGAAATATTCGAGCAGGCGCATATATACGTCCCGAGCGTCCTCGTAAAGCTTCATATCCATCAGCGTTGTGGCGATGCGTATCATATCCGTTGGCTCGACCGAACGCAGATTTTTGAGTACCTTTACCGCTGCGGCACTTTCTTCCTGCCTGCCCGAAGCGGATAAAAACAGGGCAAGACAGCACTTTGCCGGTACGTCGTCGGGGGTGTCGTCAAGTATCTCTTTGACTGTTGAGATCGCTTTATCAAAGTCCTTTGCGCAAAAATATGTGAGCGCCAAATTGAGCTGCAACAGCGTAAGGTCGGGGAATTTATCGCAAAGCTTCTTCAATACGGCGATTGCGGCATCGGTGTTGCCCTTGCTCGTGTGACGGCTTGCCTTGGACAGCTCTCTTGTTATTGTGAAGCTTTCCTCCTCGGAATAATTGCTTTCATAATCCTCGGCGGCTTCCCTCTCGGAGTCGATCAGGTTGAGCATATCCTGCGCATCGTAGGAATACTCGCCGTCGGGGAACTTGTTTAAGTATATCGTTGCCCATTTTTCGGCGTTCTGATATTGTTTTTGGAACATATAGTTCAGGGCGATGCCGAAAAAGCAGATCTCGGACACATTACCGTTTATAAACTGCTCAAAGAGGAGGGCGTTGGATTCGTCATAGCGGTCGAGCGCACAAAGTGTCTCCGACAGGGCAAACGCCGCTTCGGAGCTTGAAGGCTTTTTTTGACGGGCTATGCGGAAATTGCGGACAGCGTCGATATAACGCCCCTGCTGCTTCATCTTAGCGCCGACACGCATGTAATAATCATAGCCCCGGTTGAAGGAAAGCACCCTTCCGCTCGACTTGTTTACGGTAATATCGCCCATGTTACGGTGTTACTCCTCTTTCTGCTTTGCATATTGCAGCAGTTCCTTCAGCTCGTCCTCGCTGAAGCTGTAAACGGTATTGCAAAAATGGCAGGTTATTTCTGCTCCGTGTTCGTTTTCTATCATGTCCGACAGTTCATCCTCGCCGAGCGATACCAGCACGCTTTCTATACGGGTGCGGCTGCAGTCGCAGCGATACTGCGGTTCGATGCGCTCCGTTTCGACAAAGCTTATATCGCCCAAAATATCGTTCAATACTGCACTCAGATCGGAGCTTGCTTCGAGCATGGCGGACATTTTCTGTATCTTCTCCGCCTTATCCTGCAAAATATCTATGTTTTCCGACGGACAGTTCGGCAGGGGCTGTATTAAAATCCCGCCTGCAGAGAGAACATCGCCCGAGGCTGCGTTTATCCGTACTCCGAGGTACACGAGAGTGGGCTGCTGCTCGCTGAGCGCATAATAGCTTGCAAAGTCCTCGGCAATTTCGCCGGAAATTATGTTGCAGGTGCCGACGTAAGGCTCCTTCATGGAAAGGTCACGCACGACGGTGAGTTTGCCGGTGCGTCCGACAGCGGAGGCCACGTCAAGCTTGCCCACGGGGGAAAGGGGAAGCTCTATGGCGGGGTTTTCGATATAGCCTTTCACGGTTCCGTCGGAAAGTCCCGTGCAGATTATACTGCCCGCAGGACCGCCGCCCTTGATTATTACGGATACACGGTCGGTTTCGTTTTTTAGCATTGCGCCCATCATGGCGGTCATCAAAAGCGTGCGCCCGAGTGCGGCCGTACAAACCCTCGAAAGCTCATGGGTCGTTTTTGCGACCTTTATCATTTCCAGGCCGGAAACGGCCATCACGTTCACGCTGTTGTCCAAAAGCATTCCCTTGATTATTTTATCCATCTATCTCTCTGACCTTTTCTGCCACTATCTGCAGCCTTTCACAGTTATTGTCGGGGGTGTTTTCGGTGAAGGCATCATATATGCCCATGGGTATGAAGCCGAATTTTGCCAGGCTTTCGGAAAGCTCCGAAGCGGTGTAACCGTATTGGATATGCTCCTCAAAGCTTTTTTTGTACAAACCGTCGGCGGCTTTCTCAAAAAGTGTGAGCCGCATCCGGCAGAGCCTGCTTACGCCGTCAAACATATTTTCCCATATATATGCGGCGCTCCCCTCGTCCGAGGCGAATGTGCTGCAGCCGAGCACGTTTTTCAGCTTGTGCAGGGTCGATACGTCAAACAACAGCCGCCCGCCCGTTTTCAATGCACGGTTCGCCGAGCTTAGAAAGTCCGCAAGATCGCTTTCGTCGGTGAGATAATTCACGCCGTCGCAGGCGCAAACGATCGCATCGACACGCTTGTGAAACTCAATGTGCCGCATATCCATGCTGAGAAATTGCAGCTTCTGTCCGCTTCTTCTTGCGTTTTCGGCGGCCGTTTGCAGCATTTCAAGCGATATGTCGGATGCGGTGATGTTAAAGCCCATGCGCTTCAGCCTTACGGAAATTGCGCCCGTGCCGCAGGCGCATTCCAAAACGCTGCAGTTTTTCGGCAAAAACGAGGCGATATACGCCGCCCATTTATCATAGTCAACGTCCCGCATGAGTCGGTCATATACCGATGCAAATCCGCTGTATGCTTCCATTCGCAGCCTCCTTTGAGAAAAAATCCGCAAAATACCCCATATTGATAATTATACAACATGCCCGTCAAAATAGCAATTACATAGGTGTAAACATTGACGGCTATAAAATGGGCGTTATTTAGCCAAATACGGCAGATGCACTTGACAAAAAGACATAATATAGGATATAGTAATAGCAGGGGGAGTGTCGCCTGTATTAAATTATAAGGGGAGAGTGCAAGTGTTTGAAGTTGGAGATATAGTCTGTTATCCGATGCATGGGGTTGGCTCCGTTCAGGGGATAGACGAAAACACCGTGCTTGGTGAAACGAACAGCTACTATATTATATGCTTTGTTTCGACAAACTTAAAGGCGATGGTTCCCGTATCATCCGCAGAGCAGATTGGGCTCAGGCGAATAATCGCTTCGGAGGAATGCGAAAAAGTTCTGCGGTATTTTGAGACCTTTGAGCCCGGGGAAATGAGCGATAACTGGAATCAAAGGTACAGGGAAAATCTGAAAAAACTCAAAAGCGGAAATATCTATGACATGGTCGACGTGGTTAAGGGATTGAGAAGCAGGAGCGAGACCCGCGGGCTTTCATCCGGGGAGCGGAAGATGTTCTTAACCGCAAGACAGGTTCTGATAACGGAGCTGTCCGTTGCAAGCGGCATGGATGCTGAAGAAATAAGCAAGGTAATATAATGATATTAAATTTAATACAAAAGGAAGGTGCTGCGTTTTGACCCGAAAAATAGGGAGGCTGCTTATTACCGTGCTGGGCGGTGCGCTCGGCGTTGTGCTGGCGGCTTCGGTAAACGAGATATTGAAGAACAGCGGAGGAAATACTGCGGACGGCTTTGCCGGCATATTTGTTCCGTGGGCAATACCAATGATCTATGTCGGTGCGGCAGTTTTATTCGGAATTATTCTTTTTGTTTTATCGCCGAGGATCATCGACCTGATCGTTTACTGTGTTCGGTTTATTGAGGAAAAGCTTTCCGAGTTCACTTTGCAGGATATTTTTCTGGGCGTGGTGGGTCTTATTCTGGGTCTGATAATCGCCTTTTTGATCAGCACGTTTTCGAGCGATATATCCATTCCGTGGCTGGTGGTGTGCATCAAGATGGTTCTGTACATAGTGTTCGGATACCTTGGATGGTCGCTTGTTATGAAAAGGCGCAGTGAGATAAATCTGCCCTTCCTGTTTAAACGAGGGGGCAAGTCCGGCGCAAAGATGCAAAACGCCAGACCTAAGGTACTTGACACCTCAAGCATAATCGACGGAAGGATATTCGATATTTGCAAAACTGGCATAGTCGAGGGTGAGATAGTTGTTCCGGGGTTCGTTCTTGGCGAGCTTCAGCGCATTGCGGACAGTGCGGATGCGATAAAGCGCAGCCGGGGCAGGAGAGGGCTGGACTTGCTCAACGGAATCACGGAATCCTCCGATTTGGAGGTAAAGATAGATTCCCGTGAGTTTGATGGGGTCGAAGCCGTGGACGCAAAGCTTATATGCCTTGCGGAGGCCATAAACGGCGTGGTTGTCACAACAGACTACAACCTTAATAAGGTGGCAACCGTGCAGCGTGTGCCGGTGCTCAATATCAACGATTTGGCGAATGCCATAAAGCAGATCGTTGTCCCCGGCGAAGAAAGAAACGTTATCATAATCAAGGAGGGCAAGGAGCATAATCAGGGTGTCGCCTATCTTGATGACGGAACGATGATAGTCGTGGAAAACGGTAAACGCTTCCTCGGCGAAAGCGTAACGGTGGTGGTGACGAGCGTACTTCAGACTTCTGCCGGAAGAATGATATTTGCTAAAATAAAATAGCATACGGCTCGGTTGTCGGATTCATCTGCGCATTTTTTGATTGTGAAGGGAATGGGTTTGTTGGACGGGCCTCGTGGCAAAAAGCTGCTCAAAGTCGTTTTTGGCTGCACCATAGCGGGTGTACTGCTTCTCCTTTATGTAATTGGAAAGTCGCAGTCTGGTGGGGAGCTTCCGAACCAACCAAAGGAGCCGACCGAAACCGTTTTGCAGGGCAGCGGAGGGGTAGAGGAGTACATCTCCAAAATCGCAGAATCGGGCATTTATACGGATGTAAAGCTTGTTGCAAAGACGGATGCGTATTGCGAGTATGAGCTAAAAGACGGAATAACCTTGGTTTTAGAGCTGAATGGCGGGGATGTTGACTGTATTTTGCTTAAGGCGAGTATAGGCGAGCCGCCCGAGGAGCCCGATGGCGGAGGTCTGCTTGCGAACAGGTACTACGCCGAAAGCATGGAGGCATACCAAAGGCGTGTCGATGACATTACGGAGGGCTTTGCAGCGGCGGCGATGCTGTTTGGCGATGGCATAAAGCCAACCGTTACACAAATTGACGAGATGCGAAGCCTGGTTTCGGCTCTGCTGCATACGGGCAAGAAAAGCGAAAAGAGCTTCGGGGTTTTCAAGTTCTCCGCCTACGAGATATACGGCGGTGAGGAGAGGCAGATAAGGATACGCCTGAAATGATGACAAACGAATAACGAAACAGGCTTCCCCGAAAGGGGAAGCCTTGATTTTATTTCTAAGAGTGAACAATTATCTCGCAGCCAGCTTTATAGCCAGTTGTGACTTCTTGCGGTTAGCAGCGTTCTTGTGAAGTACACCCTTGGTGACAGCCTTATCAACCGTGCTGACAGCGTTGACATAAGCGGCTTCGATAACCTCAGCATCGCCTGCTGTCATAGCACTGTCGAACCTCTTGATAGCGGTTTTGACGCCGGACATGATCATGCGATTGCGAAGGTTTTTCTTTTCGGTAACGCCAATGCGCTTGATAGCGGATTTATGGT
>JAEDJH010000035.1 GCA_016296415.1 Clostridia bacterium
GCAACAATTAAATGCCATGTGATTTTTGTCATAGAAAAGGAGCTCCGCCTGTGCGCAGCTCCCTTTTTTCCTTTTCAATTCTTAGAATCTAAGAATTTACGGTTTTTTAAGAACAGGTTTTAATGCCTCAAAGCCTGTCAGCCCTGCGTTTTGATGTAGATCCAAGCATCGTTGTAGATATTTACAAAGTCGCCGAGGTCATGGAAGATGGTGCAGCGGTCAAGCACCTCCTGCGGAGGATTGTAGGTTTCGTCAAGAACATATTCGTCATCCATAAGTAAGAGGGCGGCGGCATTGGTGGTGCTGTATCCGATGTACTCGGCGTTCTGCTTTGCAACCTCGGCGTCGCAGAGGAAGTTTATGAACATTTCCGCCTCGGTCTTATGCTGTGCGGTCTTGGGAATTATCATGTTATCGAACCAAAGATTGCTTCCCTCCATAGGAACGGCATAGGCAAGGTCCTCGTTCTCGCTCATGCAGTACATGGCGTCGCCGGAATAAACGACGGAGAGCGCCGCACTGTTGTTTATCATCCTGTCCTTGATATTGTCGCCGAGATAAGCCTTGACAAGCGGCCACTGCTCAACAAGCACGTCACGGGCGGCCGTTATCTCCGCTTCATCCCTCGTGTTGATGTCATAGCCAAGCTTCAAAAGGGCAACGGCGATGCTGTCCCTCATGCTGTCGTACATGAGTATCTGCTTTTCGTACTTCTCGTCCCAAAGGATGTCCCAGCTCGTTACTTCGTCATCGACAAGCGTGGTGTTGTACAAAATGCCGACGGTTCCCCACATATAGGGTACGGAATAGACGTTGCCCGGATCGAACGAAAGGTCGAGAAAACGGGGATCAACGTTCTTCACGTTGGGGATATTGTCCATGTTCAGCTCATACAGCATATCGTTTGCAACGAGCTTTTCAATGACGTAATCCGAGGGGAAGCACAAGTCGTAAATGCAGTCCGGCGATTCAAGCTGGGTTATCATCTCCTCGTTGCTCGACATATAGGTATAGTTGACCTTGATGTTGTATTCTTCTTCGAACATCTCTATGAGCAGGGGGTCGATATAGTCGCCCCAGTTGAGCACGTTGATCTCGCCGTCGTATTTGCGGCAGCCTGCGGCGGGAAGCACCATAAGGGCGATCATCAGTACAATTACGGTCAGGGATACAATCTTTTTCATTTTCTTCTCCTTAAATTATTCGGGTTTTTATTGACGGCATCAGTGAACCTTTGCCGATACCTTTTTCTGCTGCAGCGCCGCCTGACGCTCCTCCTTGAGCGATTTAAGATTGGTTATGAGGAGCAGCGTCAAAACGACGAGGAACATTATCGTTGACAGCGCATTTATCTCCGGCTGAACGCCCTTCGTCCTTGCAACGGAATAAATGTACATAGAGAGGTTGTTTTTGCCCTGCTGACAGAAATAGCTGACCACAAAGTCGTCCAGCGAGAGCGTGAACGCCAGTATGAAGCCCGACACTATTCCCGGCATTATATCGGGAATTATAACCTTTGTAAGCGCCTTGAACGGCGTACAGCCAAGATCCATCGCCGCCTCGTAAAGCATATTCGAGCTTTGCTTTAGCTTTGGCATGACGGAGAATATTACGTACGGCAGGTTGAACGCCGTATGTGCAAGCAAAAGCCTTACAAAGCTCCACGTGCCGCCCTGTCCGAGCCTGATGAAGTAAAACAGCATCATAAGGCTTATACCCGTGACGAGGTCGGGGTTTATCATGGGGAGCTGGGACACGTTTTCAACGAGCATCCTGCGTCCCTTTTTCATCGAATGTATGCCGATTGCCGCAAACGTACCCATTACTGTTGCCGCCAATGCCGACAGCACCGCAACAAGGAGCGTTGTAACGAGGGCATCCATTATATTGGAGTTATTGAACAGCGCCTCGTACCATTTGAGGGAGAAGCCATCCCATTTTCCCATCGTACGCGAGCCGTTGAACGAGAATACCATCAGCACGGCGATCGGGGCATAGAGGAACAAAAGCATAAAGCTAAGGTAGGTGCCCTTGATGAACGATTTAAGCTTTACCATATTGCGCCCCCCTCCTCGCCGCTTTTGCTCTCCGCACGGCGCATTATTACCATTGAAACGATAACGAGAATGAGCAGTATGAACGACAGCGCCGAGCCCACGCCCCACTCATGCACGAGCGTGAACTGGTTTTCGATAAGGTCGCCGTAAAGCATCGTCATGCCGCCGCCGAGCAGCCTTGATATTGCAAACGTGGTTATCGCCGGAACGAACACCATCGTTATGCCGGAGATCACGCCGGGCATCGAAAGCGGAAGCACCACCTTCGTGAACGTGACCGCACCGTTTGCGCCGAGGTCGGTCGCCGCCTCAAGATGCGACTTGTCTATCTTTATAAGCACCGTATAGATAGGAAGTATCATAAACGGCAGGAAGTTATATATGTTTCCGAGAAGCACCGCCCCGTCGGTATAAAGCATCTGCACGGGCTGTCCGCCGAGCGCAGTGATTATTCCGTTGATTATTCCCGTATCATCGAGTATGACCTGCCATGCGTATGTCCTGAGCAGGAAGTTCATCCACATCGGAAGAATGAACAGCGTTGAAAGCAGCGCTGCCTTGCTTTTTTTCATCCTTGACAGAATGTAGGCAACGGGATAGCCGAAAAGAAGGCATATAACCGTGGTTTCGAGCGCAAGCAGTACCGAGCGCAGCAGCACGCCCATGTTCGACGCCGAAAAGCCCTTTAGGAAATTTTCAAGCGTGAATGCGCCGTTTTCCTGCACGGTAAAGGCATAGTAGCCTATCAGCACCATCGGTACAATAATGAATATCGCCATCCATACTATGTACGGATACGCAAACATCTTTCGTCCGAGCTTCATTTGACAGCCTCCCTCCCGATCATTCGTCGGAGTCCTGCGTCGCTGTTTCGGCGATCTCCTCGGCCGCAGCAGCAGCCTCCTCCGCAAGCGTCATCTCGTTCGACTTTTTCATGACGTGTATCGCATCCGGCGGTATCGACAGACCGACGGTCTTGCCGGGCTCTGCGTAATCCGTGGACTGAATCATCCAGGTGTAGCTTTCGCCGCCGTCTGCGCCCTCGCTTTCGACGGTGAACTCGTAGTGAACGCCCATAAACAATGCGTTTTTGATGACGCCGCTTATCGAGCCCTGTCCGAGAGGCACTATGTCTATATCCTCGGGTCTTACAACCACATCGACGGGTACGTTTTCGCCAAAGCCAGCATCGACGCATTCAAACGTGGTTCCCGCAAAGCTGACGCTGCAGTCCTTGAGCATTGTGCCCTCTATTATGTTGCTTTCGCCGATAAAGTCCGCAACGAAGCGGTTTTTCGGCTCGTTATATATGTCTGTCGGGGAGCCTATCTGCTGAATGACGCCATGGTTCATTACCACTATGGTGTCGCTCATCGTGAGCGCTTCCTCCTGATCGTGGGTGACATAAATGAACGTTATCTTAAGCTTTTGCTGCATCCGCTTCAGCTCAACCTGCATCTCCTTGCGGAGCTTGAGGTCAAGTGCGCCGAGCGGCTCGTCCAAAAGCAGCACCTCCGGCTCGTTTATGAGCGCCCTCGCTATCGCAACACGCTGCTGCTGACCACCCGAAAGCTGGTCGATATACCTTTTGCCGTAGCCGGCAAGGTTGACAAGCTCAAGCATCTCTTCGACACGTTTTTTTATCTCCGCCTTAGGCATTTTCTTTATTTTAAGGCCGAACGCTATGTTATCGAACACGTTAAGGTGCGGAAACAGTGCATATTTTTGGAAAACGGTGTTGACCTTGCGTTTGTACGGGGGTACGTTCTGTATATCCTTTCCGTACATCAGCACGTCGCCGGAGCTGGGCATGGCAAAGCCGGCAATGATGCGAAGCATTGTGGTCTTGCCGCAGCCGGACGGCCCGAGCAGCGTCAAAAACTCGCCGTCCCTTATATAGAGGGATACGTTATCGAGCGCAATGTCGCCGTCAAAATCCTTGGAAACGTTTTTCAGCTCAATTATGCGTGTGTTTTCCATGATACTCCACCTTCTGTATTAAAAACTCGGCGGCGTTGCCACCCAAAGCAGCTTCGCCTGTGTTTTTCCGGTATTTTTTATGTAGTGAACGCTTGCGGGATTAATGCAGAAGCTGTAACCCTTTTTTATTTTATAGCTCACGTTGCCGACAAAGAGTGTGACGCTTCCCGAAAGCAGGTAGCCAAACTCCTCGCCCTCGTGTGGATCGTCCTCCTCGGTGCAGCCGTTCGGCTCAAGCGTGACGAGTATGGGCTCGAGCGCATTTTTCTGGGCGTTCGGCACAAGCCAGCGGATGCTGTAGCCGTTTTCGCCGTTCTCCTTTATGAACATCTCCTCGTCGGTGAAAACCACCTTTTCCTGCTTTTGCTCACTGAAAAACTCGGAAAGGTTCGTCCCGAGCGCTTCGAGAATGTCCATCAGCGTGGCTATCGACGGAGAGGTCAGATCCCTCTCAAGCTGCGAAATAAAGCCCTTTGAAAGCTCCGTGCGGTTTGCAAGCTCCTCCTGAGTGAGGTTCAGCCGCAGTCTGAGCCGCTTTATCTTGTCGCCGATACTCATTTCACCTAAACTCATAGTTTAATGCTGCCTTTCTAATTCAAGGTAAACCTTTGCCGCAGTATTTCTATACTTTTCCGGTGGTATAGAAACGCTGACTATTTGGTTTAAGCTGACTAAACAATTAAACCATTCCTCCGCTTCTTTGTCAATATAATTTTGACGCATTTTGCATTTATTTACGACGGACAGAAACACCGTTTTTCGGTTTTCCCGATTTCAACAAAGTGATTGCATTTTTCCGCCCTTTGAGCTATCATCTAATATGAAATAATTTTCGGGAGATTTTTGAATTATGATGAAACACGTTGTCTGTTTTAAGCTCAAAGAGCCGTCTGAGGAGCTTCTTTTAAAGACCCGGGAGATACTGCTCTCCATGAGGGGTAACGTCCCCACCGCAAAGAACGTGGAGGTAGGTATCGACTTTCTGCACTCCGCCCGTTCGTACGATATAATACTCGTCGTCACGCTCGCCGACCCCGCCGACCTCGACGTTTATCAAAACGACGAGTATCATTGCTCCGTCGTTAAGAAGCACATGCACGCCATCGCCGAAGCGAGCGTTGCACTCGACTATCTTGTTGACTGACGGACTTACCGATATACAACAACGCTGTGACCCAAGCCAATGCCTTTGTCACAGCGTTTTTTGTTGCGATGATTTCCCGCGTTATACCTCGCAGTTGTAGATCTTCTTAACGTGGCTGCGCCTTGCGTACATTACAGCGAACACGGCAACGAGGTTTACCGCCATACCGCCGAGTATTATCTCCCTGTAGCCGAAGCTCTCGCCCAGCGCACCGCTTATAAGCTGTCCCAAAATCGTGCCGCCGGTCATTATCATCTGGAATATTCCGTTGAACCTGCCCCGCTTTTCATCGGGGATGTAGTTCTGGGTGGAGGAAATTCGGATGTTGAACGAGTTTACGGCAAGGAAGCCGCTGGCAAACTTCAGCAGCGACATTATCTCGACCGGCAGATACAGGAATGCGCCGTCGATAAAGCATATCGCCGTATATACCGTAATAGCGATATTAAATTTTATTTTCGGATTTATCTTTGTTCGGTAGTGCACCACACCGCCGACAAGCCTGCCCGCCGTTGCGATGCTCATCAGCACCGTGTAGAATGTGACCGCCGAGAACGCACCGTTGTCCCCCTTGAATATTCCGAGGTCAAGGAGCCCAAACAGCGAGCTCATCTGAGACCTCTGCACATCGGTAAAGTATGGGAGAAGCAGAGTACCCTCGGTTGCACTGCACATCATGGTGAAAAAGAAGTAGATCGCAATGGCCATAAGTCCGGGCTCGCTCCTGAGATAGTCGATGCCCTCCTTCATGTCCTTTGAAAATCGTCTGAACCCCCTTGTCGAGTCCTGAGAAGCGATTTTTATGTACGCTTCATCATATTTTATCTGCGTTTCAAAGCAGGCGGCGATGAAAAACGAGATCGCATTGAATATGAAAAGCGGCACAAGCCCGATGCTTTGGTAGCAAACGCCCGCAATCGGCACCATAATTGTGCTTGCGATGGGATAAATGAGGCTGGATATGGAGTACGCCTTGCTGAAGTTTCCCTTTGAGATAAGTGCGGGGTAAAGGCTTTCGTATGCAACTGCATATACGCTGTCGATCGAGCCGATGATTATCGACATAATAAGGTACGCCGCATAGCTGAACATATCAAGCGACAGCAAAAGGGCGATAAGCCCGAATATTCCCGAGGAAATAAAGTCAAGCGTGTAGATAATTTTGCTTCGTGAAAATCGGTCGATGAACGGTCCGGCAACGAGCGGCAGAACTATCTTCGGTATGCTGTAGCAAACCGAAAACAGCGCAAACATCAGCGTTGAGCCAGTGTCCGCATACACCAGCAGACCCATTGCGAAGCCGGCAACGGCGTTCCCGAACATCGAGATTATCGTGCCGATGGTGATTATCGTAAAGTTTTTTGTCCAAAGTTTCTGCATACGAAAACACTCTCCTTGTTATGATAGTACACCAACGAGCAGTATATGTCAACCAAACCGCCGCCTCGGAGTCCTATTCATCCTAAAATCCGCATTGCAATTCATGCCCCACCATGTAAGCAATTTGTCCGCAAAAGCTTTTTGGGTGCACATATAAAGGGAAACAGCCGCACGGCTGAGCCGGCGGCTGTCGGGTTTTATATTCGGTTTATGTGAATACGATCCACAATATTCCGAGTATGATTACCGCAATTGCTATTGCGAGCGGGATGAGAGTGATGAACGATGCAATAAGTATCGCCTTCAGGTCGCCCTTTTCAAAGTCGAGCTTACGCTGTCTTCGCTCTATTTCATCCTCGTCGTAGATGTACTCGTCCTCGTTCTCGGCAAGATTCTCTTTGAGCTTCTTGTTGAGCTTATCCTTCAGACTCATACATTGCGCCTCCCTTCTCTGCAAAAGGAGCATCAATAGTCAACTTCGCGTCCCTCGGTGATGGGATAGTGACATGCCACATAGTGACCGGGGCGGAACTCACGCCATTCGGGTGCGGTCTCTGCGCACTCGGGCGTTGCGTAACGGCAGCGAGTATGGAACTTGCAGCCGGACGGCGGTCTTATCGGGCTGGGAATGTCGCCTTCGATAGTCTTGAGTTCCTTGTTGGAAGCCTCCTCGGTGGTGGGGATGGAGTCGAGCAGTGCATGCGTATAGGGATGCAACGGCTCACGGAAGATCGCCTCGGAGGGGCACAGCTCTACCATGTTGCCCAGATACATGACGCCGATTCTGTCACTTATGAACTTAACGGCGCTGAGGTCGTGGGAAATAAACAGGTAGGTAAGGTTGTTCATCTCTTTGAGGTCGATGAGGAGGTTGATAATCTGCGACTGGATGGAAACGTCCAGAGCCGAAACAGCTTCGTCACAGACAACAAACCTGGGCATGAGTGCCAATGCACGGGCAATACCGATACGCTGACGCTGACCGCCGGAGAACTGGTGCGGATAGCGGTGCATCATGTAGGGCTGCAAACCGCACTTGTTCATCGTATCAAGAACGTAGTCCTCGAGCTCCTGGCTTCCGGCCTTGAACATCTTGTGAGCAACGAGTGCTTCGCTGATGATCTGCGAAACGGTGAGCTTCGGGTTAAGGGAGGAGTACGGATCCTGGAATATAACCTGGAGCTCCTTCCTCAGGTGTCTCATCTGCTCAGTGGACAGCGTGGACAGGTCAATGGGCTCTCCATCGCCGTTTGCATAGGTTATCTTTCCCGCAGTCTGCTTATAGAGCTGGAGGATAACCCTGCCAAGGGTGGATTTACCGCAGCCGGACTCACCGACCAGACCAAAGGTTTCACCCTCGTAAATGTCGAGGTCGATACCGTCAACCGCCTTGACGCAGAGCTTTTCCTTCTGGAATATGCTCGACTTCTTAAGCGGGAAGTGCATCTTTACGCCTTCAAGGTGAAGCAATACCTTTTTCTCATTACTGTTCGCCATTGTTACGTACCCCCTTTCTCGGATAGAAGCAGCGTACGCTCTGTACCTCGCTTACCTGAACCATGTCGGGACATTCATTCTTGCAGCGCTCGGTTGCATACTTGCAGCGGGGTGCGAAGCGGCAGCCCTTGGGCAGATCCAGCGGATGCGGAACTGCGCCGGGGATTACATCGAGACGCTCGGTCTTATCGTCGCTCAAAAGCGGGATGGACCTGAGCAGAGCCTCGGTATAGGGATGTGAATACTCGGTTACGGGCTTGAAGATATGGTCAACGGGCGCCATCTCGACAACCTGACCGCAGTACATGACCGCAACGTCGTCAGCCATCTGGTTTATAACGCCAAGGTCATGGGTTATGAACATGATAGCCGTATTCATCTTCTTTTTGAGTTCATTCATAAGGTGCAGTATCTGCGCCTGAATGGTAACGTCCAGAGCGGTCGTGGGCTCGTCGGCAATCAGCAGCTTGGGACGGCAGGCAAGAGCCATTGCTATCATAACTCTCTGTCTCATACCGCCGGAAAGCTGATGGGGATACTGATTCGCCACCTGCTCGGGGTTGGGGATCTTTACGGCGTCAAGCATCTCGACGGCTTTTTTGTTCGCTTCACGCTTGCTCAGGCCCTGGTGAAGGATGAAAACTTCGGCGATCTGCCTTTTTACCGTAAATACGGGGTTCAGCGAGGTCATCGGCTCCTGGAATATCATGGATACCGAGTTACCTCTTATCTGATACAGCTCATTGATAGTGAGGTTGGATACCAGACGACCGTCAAAGTAGATTTCTCCGCCGTAGATCTTCTGGTTCTTCTCGAAGAGCTGGAGAATGCTCAGAGCGGTCTGGCTCTTTCCGCTTCCGGACTCGCCGACAACGCCAAGGGTCCTGCCCTCGTCAACGCTCATCGATACACCGTCAACCGCCTTTATAAGTCCCCTGCGGGTCTCAAAATAGGTGTGTAAGTCTTTAATCTCTAAAAGTTTCATTTTTTCTTACCTCCCCTATCTTTCGTTAGATTTCGGGTCCATTGCGTCGCGCAGTGCGTCGCCGATGAGGTTAGCCGAGAACGATGCAACTACAACGAACAAACCGGGGATAAACCAACGCCACCAGTAATACTGAACGACGGTGGACTGCTGCGCCGAGGTGAGCATGTTACCCCAGGAGGGTGTCGGCTCACAAACGCCGAAGCCGAGGAACGACAGACCTGCCTCAGTCAGTATGTAGCTGGAATAGCTGAGCGCTATATTAACGATAACATAGCTGAATACGTTGGGCAGAATGTGTCTCCACATTATCTTGTTCTGCTTGAGGCCGAGGGCTCTTGCGGCAAGAACGAAGTCCTTCTCACGCTCAACAAGGAGCAGTGCACGGACGGTTCTTGCAAGGCCCATCCAGCCCAATACACCCAGGATTACCATTATCAGATAAAGCTTTGCGCTCTGCGACAGGCTGTTGCCTATTGCGTAGGAAAGCGTTATTGCAATGGGATAGAACGGGATCGCACTGAAGATCTCTGTAAGCCTCATCAGGAGCATATCGACCCAACCGCCGAAGTAACCGGCCGCAAGACCGACAATGAGGGCGATTATGGTGGAAATACCGACTGCGATTGCACCGACCGTCAGGGAGATACGACCGCCGTGGATAAGTCTGGTCATCATGTCACGACCAAACTGGTCGCTGCCGAATACGAAGCCCTTGTGACCCCAGGCATGAATGTTGCCGGCTTCATCTATTGCGTAGTTCTGATAGTAATCGGAGTAAATGTCAACGATCTTTCCGAGTCCTTCGGGAACGTCGCACTGACCGAGCTCGTTTGCACCCCAGGATACAACGGAGCCATCCTCAAGGAGAACGGTGAAGTGCCTGTAGCCGCCGACTATCTTTACTATCTTGCTGTTCATCTCGGGAACATCGAGGAGTCCGTCAGCGGATGCGCCCCAGGTCCAGAGCTTGCCCTGGTCGTCGAGTGCGATTACGTTTCTGTTGGTACATTCGATGTCAACAACCTTTACCGAACCGTCCTTCAGCTCCTCAGGAACATTGCAGTAATATTCGGTCGAGGGGTCGCCGAGCATATATACGGTACCGTCATCAAGGAGGAGTGCGATGTTGTTATCAGCCGCAACGCCCTTTTCGATGCGTCCCTTGACAGCGCTCGGGATCCTGAAGTTCATAACGGTCTGCGTGGAGCCCCAAATATAGAGCTGCTTGTCGCTGCCGATGATTGCGCTCCAGTTGGTGGAGGCAAGAATCTGCTTAGCCTTTACAGGCTGTCCGTCAATGCCGGTGCTCCAGCCCATTCTGGAAAGTACATCATCCGGAATGGAGGTCTGACCGTGTCCGTAGTAACCCCAGCCGAATACATTGCCCTGGTCATCCAGAAGGAGAACGTGCATGCCGCCGGTTACCATATCAATTATATTGCTGCTTTCGATCTGAGCCTGTATAGCCTCGGGGATCTCGGTAACGTGTTCCCATGAGCCGGGAACTTCGATGTTGGACTCAACGCCCCATACCTCGACCTTGCCGTCGGTGGTGAGTGCTGCACCGAAAGAAGCACCGTTTGCGATTTTTACAACATTGCTGCCATTGAGCGTCTTGGGGAACTTGAGCGAGGTGGTTCCCGGAGGCACGTTGGCAAGGGGAAGCTCGGTGTAGGTTTCAACGAGCGGTACGATCTGCGAACCTACGAAAGCGAAGAGCAGGAATGCGATGAAGATGATCAAACCTGCCACGCCGAGCTTGTTTCTGAAGAAATTCTTCATTACCATCTTGGTCGGAGTCTGGATTGCTTCTTCCTCCAAGACGGAACGCTTTTCACGCTTAAACAGGCGCTTGAACATTGAACCGAAGGATTTTCCGGCCTGTGCCGCCGTATTCTTTTTAGTTTCCATATTCCGCACCTCCTTTAGCTAAGTTTAACACGCGGGTCAACGATGCAATACACGATATCCTGTATGAGAACGCATACAAGGCTCAGCATTGCAAAGAACGAGTTCATCGTCGTTACCATCTGGGTATCACGGCTGGTTACGGAGGAGATAAGAACTCTACCGATTCCGTTCCAAGCAAATATCGTCTCGGTGATGGTGGAACCGCTGAACAGCGAGAAGATGTAAGCAATTACCATTCCGGAGATCGGTATCATGGCGTTACGCATTGCGTGCGACCAAATGACGACCTTTTCGCGGAGACCCTTCGCTCTTGCGGTCCTGATGTAATCCTGGTTGAAGGCATCAAGCATTGCAACACGTACGGTACGGATCTCGCCGGCAATACCGATAAGAACGAGAACTATAGTCGGCAGGATCAGGTGCTTGACATAGCCAAGGAAGAGCTCCACGCCGGACAAGAGACTCGTGTTCGGCATTCCTCCGAAGGGGAGCCAGCCGAGCTTTGTTGCAAACAGATAAATCAGGCACAATGCCAGGAAGAAGGACGGCATAGCCCACATGACCAGTGAAAATACCTGCCAGAAGTTATCGAACAGACCGCCCTTTTTCACTGCGCAGACAACACCGACCGGAATGCCTATCAACAACGAGAAGAAGATGACACCTATATTCATTATTATCGTGTTGCGGATCGGCTCCGAAACAGCGTTAATTACGGGTTTATTGTAGTTTGTTGACCAGCCGAATTCGCCGGTAAACATATTCGCCATCCAGCGAATATATTGTTCGGGCAGGGACTTGTCCAAGCCCATTTTTTTATGCATCGCTTCATACGCAGCTTCATACTGTTCCGCTTTGAGTGTGCTCGGAAGCATCGCTCTTACCGGGTCGCCCGGCATCAGCTTTGTTACACCAAACAACATGATGGTAATGCATATAAATACGGGTATCAGGATCAATATCCTCTTAATGATGTATCTAACCATATATACCTCCACATCCTCATATCCAGAGATACTACAAAGGGGAACGGGAGTATCCCGTCCCCCTTTTTTCACCTTACGGCTTTAACTTGCTTGGGAGCAAATTAAATCTTATTTGTTGTTGGTGATGTTGCAGATGATGTCATACCAGTCTGCCAGAGGAGTCGTGTCGCATCCCTGAACGGTATTGTAAGAAATATCGAAGTACTCGTTGGAGTAAAGCGGGATGTTGGGCATGAGCTCATGGAGACGAACGGTAAGGTCGATCCAGATCTTGAGGTAGCCTTCGCGATCGGTGGGATCGCAGGTACGCAGATCGATACAGAGCTGGTCAAGGAGCGGATCGGAGAGCTGGCAGCTATTGTACCAGGTGCCGATGAAGTCAGAGTGCCAGCTGTAGTAGGGATCGTAAGCGGCGGAGAAGTTGGTTGCGAGGTTGAAGGTAT
Organism: Clostridia bacterium; assembly: GCA_016296415.1. Lineage (GTDB taxonomy): Bacteria > Bacillota > Clostridia > Christensenellales > CAG-138 > JAEDJH01. The sequence continues at coordinate 12,387 of JAEDJH010000035.1, forward strand.
GATAGTACCTGTCATCGCCCATCTCGTAGCCGTAGTAGTAGTTGTCAAGGAGAGCATTGAAGTCACTCTTGGTTACGTCGAATGCGATACCTGCGAGAGGTGCATTTGCGGTGTACTGAATCTCGATGATGTCAGTAACTTCGTTCTCGGTGGTACCAAGATGGTGAATGTCAAGACGCTCGCCTGCAGAGTTGTAACGATAGTACTCGCTGCCTGCAGTTGCCTTGGTTGCATCGAAGGGAGTTACGCCGTCAGACTCGAACTTATAATCGGTCTTGTCGAGGTACTCGTTTGCTTTTTCAACGTTGAGGTTGAATGCGGTGAGCCTTGCTTCGAGGTCAGCGCCGCCTTCCTGATACATCCACTGTGCAAAGCCATAGGGGCCATGTACGATTCCGCCGTAGCCGCCGAGAACGTAGTTAAGAACTTCGTTCCTGTCGATGAGGTATGCAAGTGCCCAACGTACATTTACGTCAGCAGTGGGGCCAAAGTCGCAAGCGATTGCGATGAGGCCGTAACCGTTACGGAGATAGCTGTGGGTGTTTACAGTCTCAGCTGCCTTAGCCTGCTCGATTTTCGGACCTTCGATTACGCCGGTAATGAGGTCAACGTCGCCAGCGATAACAGCATCAACCTGGGTGGTCTGGTTGATTTCCTTCTGGATGATGTAGGTGATCTGGGGCTTCTTGCCTTCGTAGTCGCCCTTGAAGAACTCATTGACCTTGAGGGTAGCAATCTGGTTCTCGAAGCTTACAAAGGTGTAGGGGCCGCAAACTACCTGGGGTGCGTAACGCTCGGTGTTGGCAACATTCTGGCAGAGCTCAAGAAGGTTGTCGCACTTGAGGACAGCACCGCCGTTGGCGCCGGTCTCAATGGTTGCACCGGGTGCCCAGTAATCCATGGGGGAGGGGCCGTATGCAACGAGAGCGAGCTCATAGAAGTAGGGAAGCTCAGCAGCGTCAATGGTCATTGAGAAGGTGTATTCGTCGATGAGCTTGAGGCCGGTGAACTCTTTGCACCATGCTACGCTGTTGTAAACAGCTTCGTCATAGGTGGGGGACTCGGGATCGATGTTGGAGTAGGTAACTTCCTCACCGTCCGCATTGGTCTCGGTGGATTTAACTTCTACTTCAACGCCGTTTGCATCAACAGCAAGACCGTTAGCACCAACGTAGTATCCACGATAGTAGTCACTGTAACCAACAAGGAGGTCGCCGCTGGAATCGCTTGCGCCAGCCTTGAGCCACTCGGGAGAAGCGCCCCAGAGAATGCTGAAGACGTAGTCCTTAGCGGTCATGGGCTCGCCATTGCTCCAGAGGAGGTCCTTATGGAGAGTGAAGGTGTAGGTCTTGTTGCCGGCTGCGTCGACCTCGGTGGTGTGGTTCTCTACAACGGTGGGGTTGATGACGAATTCACCGCCGGGGGTGGTGACGACAGTACCCATGTAGCCGTTGAGCAGGGTCTTGATAGCGAGGTCGTAGGAGCTGTTGCCGAAGCCGCCAAGGAAGTCACCGTTCATTGCGGGGGTACCGACAGTGAGGGTGGTCTCCGCGGGTACGGGTTCTTCGGTGGGATCTACGGGATCCTGAACTTCTTCAGTGGGATCTACTTCAGGATCGTCCGGTTCAACTGTGGGTTTGCAAGCAGCGATTGCAAAAACCATCAGAAGAGCAAGAAGCATTGCAAAAAACTTCTTCATTTTTGTGTGTTTCCTCCTTTAATTTATATGGACGAATGCCGTCCATTTGAGGGTATTATAGCAGATACTTTTCCGTGTAGCAACTATTATTTTTGTTTTTGGGGGCTTTTAAGGGCATTTTGGGCAAACAATTTTTGTAAAATCGCAATATTTTTGTTTTTATTTACGGTTCTTCTGCGTTAAACCCGAAAATTTATGTATATTTTTCATTTTTCGCCCTTCACCCTTTATGTTCCAACGATCGCTTGCCGCCTTATGTCCTTGACCTCTTCTTCCTATATATACATACACACCTGCGCATCAACCCGACACAGAAATTTATTCCGATTTGCAATTATTTGCACTTTTCGCATCAGGGCATGTATGCTATAATCGAATAAAGAAGGTATTTGGAGGCTGTCATGGCGAGGCGTTATAAAATAAGAGGCGTGCGTTCCAGGAGAAGGAGCCTGAAACGAAGCAACGCAGGTCCGATAATTGCGCTCCTCAGCGTGATATTGGGTGTTCTGCTTGTTATTTTTGCCATCGTGTACTATGCAATTCCGTTTGTGCGCTCGCTTATTGACGAGGATTACCGCCCCCACTATCTTCCCACACCCTCCCCGACGCCCTACGTTGCGCCCACGCCGACCCCCCACCCCATGTCGCACTTTGATCCGTTCGAAGCGCAGACCGAGGTGGTTATCGACAACGTGGATTACAAATGGTTTACCGACCCGTATTATTATAATGGAAGATTCTGCTTCTCCGCCGGCGTTCTGGCGGGGGATGACGTTCAAATGAACACGCTGTTCTTCTGCAATACGGACGGTCGTTCCTATGAAATTTATCCCTACACGCCGAAAAACACCCATCTGCTTTCCCCCGCCTTCAACGGCGAATGGCTCGTCTTTACCGATGCAAAGGCCGAGGGCGGCGGCTTCATAATGGCGGTAAATCTGACGGAGGAGAACGCTTCCCCTACGGTTGTGAAGGAGTTTTATACGGGACTTCCCGAGCTGCGGCTGTATGACCACTATATTGCGTGGACGGAACGCACCGGCACCCGAATGGACAAGCTGTTCGTGTGCGACCTTGAAACGCATGAATCAACCACGCTCGCAATGCTTTCCTCCACACCGTACGGGCAGAGCCTGCCCTCGTTCCATAACGGCAATATTGCATGGGCTGCCGAAAGCGATGACAGCACCGCCGAGGCTCCCGTCGGAATGATTTCCTATTATAATATCGAGGACGGCACCTCGGGCGATTACAAGTGCGGCACATACGTTCACGACCCCGAGTACAACGGCGAATACTTTGCCTGGCTGACCTCCCACCACTCTCCAGACTGCGAGCTGTATATCGCCAAAGCGGACGGCACTCCGAAGCTGATTGCAAGCGGCGTTGTCGAATACGGGCTTTGTGACGACTTCATCGTTTACGGGCAGGGCGAGTCGATATGGGCTTACTTCTTCGACAACGAGCGGACGTACAGGATAAGCACCGAGGATGAGCTTGCACAGTTCTTCGGCGCATCGAACGGCTGCGTATTCTGGATGGACGTCAGCCTTCGCAGTAGGGATATTTTGAAATTTGCAAAGCTGCCTGCATAATATATTGTTTTTTGCTATTGCAGTACGGGCGACGATGAGTTATAATTACAAAGTCGCTTGAGACGCTGGTGTAGCTCAGTAGGTAGAGCACGTCATTGGTAATGACGAGGTAGTCAGT
>JAEDJH010000095.1 GCA_016296415.1 Clostridia bacterium
ACCCAAGAAAAAGGAAAGCCGCACCAATAAAATGGGGCGAAGAGCTGCATCGGAAAGTGAACTGCCGCAAAGCAGATAATCCCGTATAAAAGAACAACAGCACCGTTTCCGGTGCCGCTGCCTTTCAAGAGAAAATGCTATATGGGGGGGAGGTATGGTGTACGCCAAAGATGTAATTTATATCCTTGACAGTGTTATATTACCATGCGCCGATGAACGGCAGATGAACCTCCTGTGAAGAAAAGTGAAGCAATCTTGGAATTTAAGCAAAAACACCTACCGAATCGGCTTGAAAATCTTGTGCTGATGCCAAAAAGCATCGTCCTTTGTAAGCACAAGCACGTCAATGTCGCCTCCGCAGGTTTTTACGGTGGATTCGAATCGCTTGTATTTGATTGTGACGTCCACCAAAAACTCCGCAAAGTCGATGGCGTCCCTCAGCGGCATCATACCGTGATTGACCATCATCTGCGGCTTTTCGTTCATCAGCTTCTGTATGGCGATCGGCTCGCCCGACCACGAGGTGGCGTAGCGTATCTGCCCGTTATGGGCGTTGTTGCGAACGACCTCCTTGTTTACGGTATAGACGAAGGGCTCGTCGGAGGAGTAGCCGCACACGAAGAAATTTGTGGCGGGGAAAAACTTGTGGGCGTACCGGTGCAGCTTGTTCGCCACGTCGGTCACGTCGTCCGTTTCGCTGACCTCGTTTATCTCAAAAATGCGCAGATAGTCGGAAATCGTCTTGTTGTCGAGCACCGCATTGCCGCAGGCGGAAATACCCACCTTCACCTTGTTCAGCAGCACGATCTTCTGTGCATTGTCCGAGACGGAGAAGGTCATCGTTTTGTTCATATCGTTGTTTTGGTAAGCGGTCACTGTCATTCTGCTGTCGGCGGCGAGCGCAATTCCCTCGGGCACATAGACAGCGCACATAATTGACATGGTTCTACCTCCGTTTTTTTTAATTATATCAGATGAAACGAAAAAAGGGGCGCAACAGGCATGGGAAAAAGTTGTGAAACCTGCTGCACCCAATCGGTTTTTTGTGTACCGGCCGTTATCTTACCGTCATTCCGTCATAGTTGAGGCGGACGGTCTCGGTGAACGCCTTCTCGTTGTTCTCCGTGGCGAACACGCCTGCGGTAACGGTTACGGCGGAGGGAGTGCGGGTGGTCACGATGTAGTCAACCGCCTGCATGAAGCTGTGCTCGTAAAGCACCTTCTGCTCGCCCTTGCTGAGCAGCACAAACGTGAAGCCGGAATACTGCCCGTCACCAAGGGTTTTGTCGCCCGAAAAGACCGGCGAAAGGACGTATATATCGTTGGCACGCACGTTCACGGGGCGTCCGTCGATGAGAAAGTCGCACTCGCCGCTTTCGAGTGAGAAGCGTGATATATTCACGGGCGTGTAATCCTCGAGGGGGTTGTCCTTGTTCTCAACGCAGTTCACAACATAGGCGTAAGCATTGTCAACGAGAGCAAGCATAGTGAAGCAGTCAGCGAATTTCTCGTTCTTGAGCGCAAGCGGAGAAACTTCGGCCTTTGTGTCGCCGCCCGAAAGGCTGTATTTGTACAGCTTTGCGGTGTTCGGATCAAGATAGTAGAGATACTCACGGGTCACGGAGATGTGCCTTCCGTACCAATCCGGCGCAGGCTCGCCATTATAGCCGGAAATAGTGCATACCTCGGCGATACTCTCACCGTCGGTCGTCATTGTGTAGAAGGTTTCGCCCACGCTGTAAACGAGGGAGGTTCCCTTTATGTCATAGAGGGTGCAGAGACCCTCGCCCTGCAGGAGAATGTCGATCTTGCCAAAGCCCTCAAAGCGCTTTGAAACGGTGAACATTCCGTCCGCATTCTGAACGATGTAATGGTAGTCCCTGTATGAATAGGTGGTTTTGCCGGTGGCTTCGTCGATCTCAACGAGCTCAAAATAGACCGTTTCGCCCTTCTCATCGCGAAGCGGATCGTAGGGGAGCAGGTTGCCGCCGTCCGCGGGAGGGGCAATGGGATCGACGGGAGCCGGACTGGCGGGTGCGTCGGAGCTGATCGGGGATTCCGGCTCGTTGCCTGCAGGAGAGCAGCCTGCAGCGAATGCTCCAAGCATGAAAAGCGCAATCAGTATCGAAACAGTTTTTTTCATTTATATTACCTCCATTGTGTCCGTTTTTATGTCGGTTTCTATATTATAAACGTTTTAGCCGCAAAAAGGTTGCAAATCGGTGAAAAAAGGAAATATTTCCATTTTAACGGGGCATGGCGGTATAAAACAAAAAGCAGGCTTCTTAGAAACCTGCTTATATGTAAACCGCAACAGAGATGCTTTGCATCGGGATTCGAACGCTCACGGTTGATAATTGGATTTTGCCGTATTGATCGAGGCGATCAATATTTTCTTGACCTCAACACAATGCTCCAAAACAATCCTGTTTTCCGTATATCCACTTTCCAACAGAAGCTCCGGCCAATATTCACTTTCGGCGCATTATTTCAATGCGATATGAAGCTTTGCGATAAAGTCGGCTTTTCCGTGGGCATAAAATGCTTCACGAATGTTTGCGCCAACACTGGTGCCGGAGCGCACAAGCTGGTTTGTCAAAACGGATTCTCGTTTACCTGTCTTTACTTCATTACATAATCGAATAATTTCCAAAGCAAAAGCTTTTGATTTATCAAGTGAGATGCTGTTACTCATCAAGTCCCTCGTTTCAATCCATCGGCGCAGCCGACACCTCGGCCTATTCACTATAACTTATAACCTTCCAAAAATCGAGCCTGAAATTTAGTGAGGAGTGAATAGTTAAGAGTGAAAAAATAAAATCGACAAACCTCTATAGAGATTTGTCGATTATTGCCTATGGGCTGCAAAAAAGATATTATCGGCATTTTTGCAAATGAATTCGAACTCTCACCTAACCGTTAGTTTTTCGTGATATTCCGTCTTCGACGGAGTGATATATTTTGCTACGCAAAATGTGATATTG
>JAEDJH010000036.1 GCA_016296415.1 Clostridia bacterium
CAGAGAAACCCGAAATATAATGCTTGCACGGCGACCGTGACCGTGCTATAATACAGTTGCTTCGGGGCGGGGTGAAATTCCCCACCGGCGGTAATTCGTTATTGCGAAAATTCGTTCATACGAAACTTCGCATTGCGATAAGCCCGCAACCTGCACGGCGGTTTTCCGCCCTGCGGCCGATGCGGTGAAATTCCGCAGCCGACGGTACAGTCCGGATGGTAGAGGCAAGGCTTTGTTTCAATTCAGCCCCGTGCGTAAATGTACGGGGTAATTTTTATTTTTAAGGAGTATAGATCATGGAAAAATCGCCGATGGTTTCAAGCAAAGCAAGAACCAACAAGCTCGTCAAGCTCGGGCTGCTCGCCGCAATTTCGGTTGTGCTCGTACTGTTTGTAAAGTTCCCCATATTCCCCGCCGCACCGTTTCTCGAGTATGACCTTGCGGACGTTCCGATACTGATCGGAACATTCATGTTCGGACCGATCGAGGGGCTTTTGATAACGGTCGTTGTAAGCATACTCCAATGGCTGCTGGTTTCGCCCGCAAGCGGCTGGGTCGGAGCGGTAATGCATATATGCGCAACGGGCGCCTTTGTAATGGTCGCAGGGCTGATCTATAAGAAAAAACGCACCATAGGCGGTGCGATACTTGCTCTTGCGGCGGGTGCGCTCACAATGTGTATTGCCATGGTGCCGATGAATATTTTCATCTCGCCGTTCTATATACTGCTGTTCGGCATCAAGGAAACCTATCCCGAGGCGCAGAGCTTCTATATTTCGGAGTATATATGGTACAGCGTCGCCTTCAACTTCATAAAGGCGGGCATAAACGCCGTCTTAACCTTCCTGCTGTACAAGGCCACGGCAAAGCTGTTCAACCTCATCGACTTCAAAGAGAAGCATCACAAAGCCTGATTAAGTCCTGCCTAATTGAGCGTAAGGCGCATACTGCTTTCCTCAAATTCCTTTTCGGCACGCCGCATTATAAATGCGTATTCATTCGCATCCGCAGCGTATTCATTCGCATCCGCAGCGTATTCAGATGTGTTCGCAGCATCGACAACGCTGTCCGCCGCCTCATACGCCTGCTTGAGCGTCCTCATGTCGGCGTACTCCCTGAGCAGCGCAAGATCGGAGGCGCCGTGCTGCCGTTCACCGAAAAACTCACCGGGACCTCGCATTTCGAGGTCCTTTTTTGCTATCTCAAAGCCGTCCGCAGTCTTAACAAGCGTGTTCAGCCTTTCGTTCTGCTCCGGATTTTTCCCGAGCAGGAAGCAATACGACTGCTTGTCGCCCCTGCCGATGCGCCCCCGAAGCTGATGAAGCTGTGCAAGACCGAAGCGCTCCGCAGCCTCTATAACCATTACGGCGGCATTTTTCACGTCAACGCCGACCTCTATAACCGTCGTTGACACCAGCACCGACAGCTCGCCGCATCTGAATCGCTCTATTACCTCGTCCCTGTCCGCCTTTTTCATCTGCCCGTGCAAAAGTCCCACGCCGACGGACAGCTTTTTTGAAAGCTCCTCAAAAACCTCCGTCACCGAGCGCAGGTCGGAGCTCTCCTCGTCCTCGTCTATCAACGGGCATACAACGTAGGTCTGCTCCCCCCGCCTTGCGGCGTTCTCCACAAAGCCGTACATATCGTCTCTGCGGCTTTCGGGGACGATATGCGTCCTGACAGGCTTTCGCCCCGGGGGAAGCTCGTCTATCACGGACAAATCGAGATCGCCGTACAAAAACAGCGACAGCGTCCTCGGTATGGGCGTGGCCGACATAATAAGCGTATCCGGCGTAAGCCTGCCGCCCGTGGAGGCGTCGTGCTCGCCGCCCTTTTGGGCTATTGCCGCCCTTTGCGCCACGCCGAAGCGATGCTGTTCATCGGCGATGACCGCACCGAGCCGTTTGTATTCAACGCCCTTTTGGAAAAGTGCGTGCGTGCCGGCTATCGCCATGGCCCTTCCGTCCCTCACCCTTAAAAGGGCGTCGTCACGCTCCGCCTTTTTCATGCTGCCCGTTATGAGGCAGGCTTTGTCGCCAAACAGCCGCTTCAGCTGCGTATAATGCTGCTCGGCAAGTATCTCCGTCGGCGCCATCAGCACCGCCTGACAGCCGTTTTTGACCGCAATGAACATACAGTACAGCGCGGCGGCGGTCTTTCCCGAGCCCACATCGCCCTGTATCAGTCTGTTCATCGGAAGGGCTTTTTGCATATCCGCCTCAAGCTCCCTCATCGTGCGCTTTTGCGCCCGTGTCAGCTCAAACGGCATCAGCGCCGAAAATTCTTCATACAGCCCCTCGGTATCAAAGCGAATGCCGTTCGATCTTTTTAGCCTGTCGGAATAAAGCCTCAGCCGCAGAAAATAGTTCAGCAGCCGTTCAAACGCCAGCCTGCGCCGTGCCTCGCCCATCGCCTCGACGGACGTTGGAAAATGTATGTTTTCCATGCAAAAGTTTATTTCCGGCAGAGCATATTTCATGCGAAGGGATTTGGGAAGCGTTTCGGTCAGACTGCCACCTATCTTTTCCCATGCGGAGGCGATCACGTCCCGTATCAGCCTTTGATTGATGCCCCTGCACACGCTGTAAACGGGCATTATGCCGGGCTTGTCCGCATAAACCGACTGCACGGCAAGCCTTTTGCCCTTTAAGGAGAAGCGTCCGTAAAAATAAACCTCCTGCCCTGTGCAAAAAGCGGTCTTTCGATAAGGCTGGTTGAAAAAGCAGGCGTTAATGCCGCCCGTTTCGTCCTCGCATCTTACGTTCACAATGCTGAGACCCTTGCGTATTCTCGACACCGTCGGCTCCTTAACGACCTTCAGGTGCAAAAACGCCGTTTCGCCGTCCGAAAGCTCGCTCGTTTTGCGTATCCTCGTGCCGTCGATATAGCTCCTCGGCAGATAGTTCAGGGCGTCGTTCAACGTGAAAAGGCCAAGCTTCCCGAAAAGCTCGGTACGGCTCGGCCCTATTCCCTTAAGCTCCGAAATGGGTTTTTCGGTATTGTTTACGCTCATTCTACCGAGAAATAATAGTAGTAAAGCGGCTGTCCTCCGCTTTGCAGGGTGAACTCAGCATCGGGGTAGAGCTCCTGCATTGCATCGACGAATTTTTCAGCCTGCTCTTTGTTTACGTCCTCGCCGTAAAATACGGTCACGAGCGCATCCTCGGACTTTTTCTCCATCATCGTGTTCAGCAATGCGGCCGCCGCCCCGTCAACGGTACTCTCGACCGCCGCTATCTCGCCGTCCATTATTCCGATAATGTCGCCCTCGGAGATGTTCCTTCCGTTGAACGAGGTGGTGCGTACGGCATAAGTTACCGAGCCGGATACAACATCCGCAAATGCCGCCGTCATTTCCTCGTTTATGCTTTCGGCATCGGCCTCGGCATTGAATGCCATGGCGGATGAAATTCCCTGCATAACGCTCTTTGTGGGGATTACAAAGACGTTGCGCTCCGAAAGCTCCGCAGCCTGCTTAGCCGCAAGGATTATGTTTGAGTTGTTGGGCAGTACGAACACGTTTCTCGCATTCGCACGCCTTATTGCCTTGAGTATGGTGTCAATGCTCGGGTTCATCGTCTGACCGCCCTCGATTATCGCAGAGACGCCCAGCTCCTTAAACACCTCGGTTATACCGTCTCCGACGGAAACGGATACCATGGCGTTTTCCTTTTCCTCACGCTTGAGCTTTTCCTGGATCTCCCTGTTCTGCTCGCGCATATTTTCGATCTTTATCTTATCGACCTCGCCCAGCCGAAGTGCCATCTGCAGCACCTTGCCGGGTACGTTTGAGTGAACGTGTACCTTTACAAAGTCCGTATCGTGTACGACAACGACCGAATCGCCTATGCTTATGAGGTTGTTTCTGAACTTCTCCAGCTTTTCTTCGTCAAACGATTCCTCCAAATGAATAATAAAAAATTCCGTACAATAACCGAAGGTAATATCGTTTACGTCGTCAAGCGTGAGCCCGTCCTCAACCTGCGGCGCAGTCTGCTCGGCGGGAACGTAATCGTCCACTTCCTCGCCGTCCACCGCCATCTTGAAGCCGCGGTATATGGTCATAATGCCTTTTCCGCCGGAGTCAACCACTCCCGCCTCTTTAAGCACCGGAAGCAGCGTGGGCGTAAGCTCGAGAGCTTTGTTGCCGCTCTCCACCATTTTGTCGATAAGGGTATAAAGGTTTGCACCCTCCCCGCATTCTTTTTCCACCGTTTCCGTTACCATGCGGGCAACGGTGAGCATGGTTCCCTCCTTGGGGCGCATTACCGCCTTATACGCCGCCTCCGTTCCGAGCCGGAGCGCCGTCGCAAGCGTTTTTGCATCCAAGGTGTCCAGTCCCTTGAGCGCCTGTGCAAAGCCCCTGAAAAGCTGTGAGAGTATAACGCCGGAGTTTCCCCTTGCGCCCTTCAGCGCACCCAGGGACACCGCAGCGGCCACCTCCGAAACCGTGGTGCCGGTGCAGGCATTAAGCTCTCTTATTGCACTCTGCATGGTCATGCCCATGTTCGTACCCGTATCTCCGTCGGGAACGGGGAACACGTTGAGCGCATCAATGACCGCCTTTTCCTTTTCCAACAGCGCCGCACCCTTTTGGAACATATCCCTGAGCAATGCACCGTTGATTATAAGTTCATCCAATTTTCCTGTCCTCCATTTGAGAGTTTGGCTTTCGGCACGGTTTTATCGGCAAACTAAAACCACATCCGCCGAAAGCAGAGCTGTAAAAGCGTTATTTGGCCTCAAGCAAGCCTCGGTATCAGACGGTTATCCCCTCAATATGTATGTTTACCGCCTTGACCTTGAGCCCGGTAGCCTCCTCGACACGATAACGCACGCCGTCCATTGCGTTTTTTGCAACGGCAGGCATCGACACGCCGTAAGCCATGTTTACGTACATGTCAATAACCATAGCCTTGCCGTCATCGACCGTGGTAACCTTTACACCCCTTTTGTGGTTCGTTCCGCCGACGAGCTTGAGCAGAGCATCACCCGCCGTTTTTCCCGTCATTGCAACAATTCCGAAGTTGTCGCCCGCGGCATAGCCCGCCAAGGTCGCAACCAGTTCCTCCGAGATGGTTATCCTGCCATATTCGGTTTCGATAATTCCAGCCACATTAGCTCCTTTTCTCCGATGATACCTTTGTTTTCGCCTGCTCCCCTTCATCGGGAGGGAAGCAGTGCGGCCGATTGGATTCTCCGTGTACCGTCAATTCGCCGTACACATCAACTCCGCCGGCTTATATTTATGTTGAAAAGCGGCGAATATTGCACGGTATCGCATATCAAAAGCGACACCTGCCCACTTTTACGCTATATTTTACATTAAACAAGCCCTTTCTTGCAAGCGGATTTTATCGCCCGAACGCCAAAGAGCCTCTTTTTGGCAAATAATTCTCAATATATTAACATTCTTTCCGCCTTCTTTGCAAAAAAGCGGCGCAGTTTTACCTGCACCGCCTTGTTTTGAGTCTGAATCAGAATATGAGCGACTCCGTCCAAAATTCGTTTGCATAAATATCCGTCAGGCAGTACGTGACCACGCAGTCAACGTCGCCGACAGGCACGTTGGATATGGTCAGCTCACCATTTACAATGAACGTCTCTCCGAGCAGGTAGCTTGCCTCATACTCGCCGTCGTAGGTGTAATAGTCGCACACGAAGTCGATCCTGTCGCCGTATTTAAGCTCAATAAGTCCCTTGCCCACGGTGTCGGTTTCGCCCTCGTCATAGATGTACCTTGCGCCGACAACATAGCCGTTCTCGTTTTCCGGCGTTTCGTTGTCAAACACCACCATGATATAGACCAGCTCGCCGTTGAGCAGGGCGGGAATGCGTCCGGTTATCACATAGTCATCGCCGTCGGTAACGTAGCTTTCCATGTAATATGCAACGATGTTGTCGTTTATCGCAAGCCATGTTCCGTCGTAATCTATCACAAGGTCCCCGTCGGCATCAAACTCATATACGTTGTCCATACCGAGGTCGATAAAGCCCTCTCCGTCGTCAACGAACACGTTGAGCTGAATATCCTTCACAAGCTCCCACTTGTCATCGGAAAGCGAAAGCACCTTGCCTCCGTTTTTGTCGGTAAGCAGCATATCGTCGGAGTAAATGGCGTGCTCATCGTAATAATCGCCCATCGCCAATACTCTGCCGCTGTCGAACCAGCTTGAGTAGTCGCTGCCCATTATGCTCGTGAGCAGATCCGAGCCGCCCGAGCCCGAGCCGCTTCCGAGCGCACCGGAAAGCAGCGAGCCCAAAACGTCCGATGAGGAGGACGAGCTGCTCGTTCCCGTGAAGCTGCCAAGCAGTGAGCCCAGGGGCGAGCTTGTCGTGCCGGTGGCTATCTGTCCGCCCGCCGCAAGGCTTGCAAAGCTCTTTATGCAGCTTGAGTAGTTTCTGTCCATGCCTATATCGCTGTACAGCGACATGGCGGAGTTGACGCTCTTGAAGCTGTCATAGGGGAAGTAGATGGACATTCCGTACGAGTTTGTCATCGCCTTCGAGGTGCGGTTGTACTTGACACAGCCCAGTATCGCCTCGGTAAGCGCCTTCGCCTCATCCGTACCTATCCCCTTTGCAAGATGCACAAGGTCAACGTGGTTGATTTGAGCCGATGAGCCAAACTCCCTCGCATTGCCCCTTGCGGTGGATACCACGGCATACTCCTCGTTGTCAAGAAGGTCGCCCACGGATGCCGCAAAGTCGCTGAACACCTCGGGGACGGTGCCTGCAAACTCGGCAAGATCGACTATTGAAAGCGTGGTCTTGTCGCCGGCGGCATTTTTCCTGCAAACGTCTATAAAGTCGTCGATTATGTTCTCGCCTATCTCAACGGTGCTCATGGAGGGATTTTTTGAAAGCGCCGTCAGCCAGTCGGTATAGTACCAGCCGCAGCCGGGCTCGGTCTCCTCGGAGGCTATGAGATAGTCCGCATACTGCTCCGCCACCAGTGCGGTTTCCATCGTTGCCATCAGGCAGGCGTCAAAGCCGATGAAGTCAAACTTCGCCCCGCTCCTTTTGAGCGCAGAGTCTATTTCATCGAGCGTCATCGAGCCGGAAAAATGCTGGTCGTAGCCATAGCCGGAGATGGCTCCTCCGCCGTGGTCCCAGAATATGAGCGCATAGCGGTTCGCCGGATAGTTCTCGGTGCAGAAGTCGATAAAGTCAGTCAGCGTGTCGGGGTCGGTCATATTCTTTTTGCCCACGCTGTCGTCGAGCATCACCAGACCCTCGGACGTTACCCTGTACCGCTGGTTCGTGTTGTTCGAAATGACCTTGTTTTTCCACTTCTTGGTGCCTCCGGTTTCGACGATGAGGTTTATATGCTCATTGTCAAGCTCCGCATGAAGCATCTCGTTCAGGTCGGAGGTCGCCATGCCGTATTCGGTTTCAAGGTCGGTTCCGCACATATACACCATTATGGTGAATACGTCCTCGCCGTTGCCCTTTATCACGGTGCGCTTGTCTCTCGCCTTGTTCGACACGCTCATATCGGCTTCATCGGTGCTCGTGCTGGACGTGGCTGCCGACTGCGCCGTGCTGTCGCTTGCGTCATAGCTGTCGGACAGGTAAATTCCGTTGTCGCCCGTATTCATGCCGCCCTGATCTCCGAGCAGGCTTCCCAAAACGTCTATGTTCGCACATTTTTTAAGCAAAACGATCACTACGACAGCCACAACGATTATCGTGAGGATCTTTTTAAGCCCCGAGCCCTTTTTATTCAAGCCCCCGAGCAAAAGTCCGAGCAGACCGCATATCAGTCCGCCCGAAGCCCTCGTTCCGTAGCCCCTGTCTCCGCCCGATGAGGAGCTTTGGTAACCGCCGGAGCTTCCCGTCCTGCCGGAATAGCCGTCGGCCCTGCCCACGGGACGCTTGCTTACAACGGCAGACTGCCTTTTTCTTACGCCGCTTCCGTTTCCGGAGGTGACGTTTTTCTTTCTTCCGCCGCTTGAATTAGGTCTGTTGTTCATTCAATACATCCCCCATAAAAAATCAAGTTATTATAACATATTTCAATCCGTATTACAATTTCCTCAAATTCACCGTGTTTGCAATGACAATCAGCGTTGCTTTCGCATCAAGCCTTTGCTCGGGGTTGATGCTGACGCTGACCTCATCGCCCTTCTTGACCGCAACTACATTCAGTCCGTATTTTTTACGCAGATTCAGCTCTATCAGATTTTTCCCCGCCCACTCGCTCTTTACGTCTATCTCGACCAAGGACACATCGTCCGACAGCGTGATAATATCGACAAATCCGGAGCTGAGCAGGTTTTTGGCAAGTCGGATGCCGGACTCCTTTTCGGGAAAGACCACCTGATCCGCACCCACACTCTGCAATATTTTCCGGTGCATCTCATTTGCGCATTTTGCAATGACGGTCTTGACCCCCGCCTCCTTGCAAAGCATTACGGCCATTACGCTCGCCTCAAGGTTGCTTGCCATACACACTATTACCGTATCAACATTGCCTATGCCGAGGCGCGAGATGACCTCCGCATCCCCTACGTCCGCACACTTGCATACGGGCAAATATGCCGCCGCATCGTTGACCTTCCTTTGCTCGGTATCGACCGCAATAACCTCCATGCCGTTTTCCACGAGCTCTTTTGCCACTGCGATGCCATATCTTCCAAGACCGAAAACCGCATACGTCTTTTTTGTTTTCATCACATTTCTCCTTTATCCAATGCTGATCTCTTCCGTCGGTTCGGATATTAAGTTCTGACTTTCATTTTTGCTGCCGAGTGCAACCGCAAGCGATATGGGGCCGACCCTTCCAAAGTACATCGTTGCCGTAATAATCAGCTTCCCTGCGGTATTCAGGCTTGGCGTAAGATTGCGTGACAAACCGACGGTCGCCGTTGCGCTGACCGCTTCATAGACCGCATCGAGCGCATCGGCGTCGCTTGACGCCATCAGCAAAACAGCGGAGGCAGCGCAGATAATCATGAACGTCATGACCACGGCAACCGCCTTTTTTACCGAAGCCTCGGGTATGCGGCGTCCGAGCAGCGTTATGCTGTTTTTGTTTGATACGGTGGCGAACGTCGAGCAAAGCAATACGGCAAACGTGACCGTCTTTATTCCGCCCGCCGTTCCGACGGGTGAACCGCCGATCACCATCAATATCAGCGATACCGCCGCAGACGCATTTGTCAGGTTCTCCTGAGGGACGGAGGCAAAGCCCGCCGTCCTTGTCGTCACGGACTGAAACAGCGCCGTTTGAATTTTATCAATCAGGGGCATCTTTCCGATAGTCAGCGGATTATCGTACTCAAAAATAAAAATGAGGAGCGCACCGACAAATATAAGCCCCGCCGTAACGGTAAGGACTATTTTGCTGTGCAGCGTTAAATGTCTGAATATTCTTTTGTTTGCGGCGGTTCGTCCTTTGATCACACGAAGCACGTCCCACCAAACGATATAGCCGAGTCCTCCGAGTATTACGAGCAGAGAGGTTATAATATTTACCATCGGGTCGGCTGCGTAATCGCACAGACTGTTTTCGGCAATAATGTCTATTCCCGCATTGCAAAAGGCGGAGACCGAGTTGAATACCGATACCCATATCCCCCTTGCACCAAATTCGGGGACGAAAACAAGCATATACAGCAGCGCACCGATGCCCTCGATTATCAATGTGCCGAACAGCACGTTCTTCACAAACTTTATAAGTCCCGACATGGTATTCAAATTGAATGCGTCCTGAATGAGAAGCCTGTCGCCTATGCCCATTTTTCTGTTGAAAAGAAGCATTATCCCCGACATTATCGTTATAACGCCGAGACCCCCTGTCTGTATCAAAAGCAATATGACGATCTGTCCGAATGCGCTCCACGTTGAGACCGTGGGAAGCGTTACCAGCCCCGTAACGCAGGTCGATGTGGTTGCCGTAAACAGCGCATCCAAATACGGCACGGGTTCGCCGCTTCGCGAGCTTATCGGCAGCGCCAAAAGCACGCTTCCGAGCATAATCGCTGCAAGGAAGCTTAGCAATATGACCTGTGTAGTCGATAAACGAGCTTTTCTCATGCTGTCTTTCCCTCCACCGTCCCATAAAGACGGTTTGCATCGGCTCGGCTTCCGTGTTTTGAGGAACGTAATCCCAACCGCCGATTTTTGTGCAAAGCTCCGCCGAGTCGAATAGCTTTTTCCGTTTCACGGCTTCCGCCGAACTTTCGGAGTCCGTAAAATGTCCCGCTTTCCCAAGCAGGTATTATTATATCATCTGTCGGACATTTTGTCAGTCGCACAAAAAACTCAGCGTCAATTTTTGTGGGCGCATAAGGATAATAAAAAGCAGACGATGTTCATTACGGATCGAACCTCGCCTGTCTGCGTTCCTGTCGGCCTAAGCCGGACTTACTGTTTCCGTCAGAACGTGTCTATGCCGTGGACGGTCACCTTTACACGGGAGATGGCATCGAGTATGCGCTGCTTTTTCTCCTCGCTTATGTGATACAATGCAAGCTTTTTATAAACGTTTCCGGGCTCAAGCAGCATTTCCAGCGTAAAGCCGAAAAAGTCGATCTCCCTCAAAAGATAGCGTTCCTCCGCCTCAATACCGAAGTCATTGGTAACGTCAAAGTGCAGAAGGTCCTTTGCCGTGTTGTACGAGGCAATGATTGCGTTCGGCATATCGTACACGGTCATGCGTCCGTCGCTCATGGCATAGCGGAAGTTGACGTTGGACGAATTGGGATCGGTGACGGTACCGCTTTTTAAGCCGTAGCTGTCGGAAAACCTCGTCATTCTCGATCTGATGCTGTTGTCTATCTTTGCGGGGATTATTATGCGCATATCAATCTTTTCCATCTCGGGCGATATTTTTTCCCCCGTGCGGCTGTCGGTGAAGCCGTTTTCGATGTTCATCCAAAAGCGCATTATGAAATTGGAAAAATAGCCGTCCGCCGTCGAGCCCGCCGCACCGATTATCATGGGCGTGAAGCTGGCGGCGTTTTCCGCAATATGCTCGGAGATAAGCCCGAGCGTTTCCTCCCGCACAGCATCCTTCGCAGCGATTATGCGGATACCGAAGCTCTCCGCCTGCCTGCGCAGCATTTCGGAGGTCTGCCCGTCCTCATCCAGCAAAATCACCCTCGATGCGCCAAGCGCCATCGCCGCCGCGCCCATCTCAAAAATCGGCGTTCCGTCGTTTTTTTGCTTTGCCGCTTCGTTTTTAAGCATCATAAAGATGCAAAAGTCGAACGTCGGCAGATGCCTTTGAAGCACCGACAGATCGGCTTTTCCCGAATTGTCATAGCTCGGCAGATCTTCCTTGACGGTGCAGGTATTTCCGAGTGTGGTCAGCCTTTGGCATACCGCCTCCAGCCGGGGAGAATTTTTATCCTCTGAGAATATGAGCAGATTTTGCGTTCGTTTTTGGACGGCTCTCATTTGGCGTCCCCCTTTTATTTATTGCGGCGTTTCGCCTCAGATTTTCGTATAGCCGCCGACGGTGATGAAGCCGTCGAGCTTGCGTCCGGCCTTGCACATGGGACAGTCTCCCGACTGATAGCTGTTGTAGCCGGGGACGTCCTTCGGGGAGAACAGGCTGTTTACGGGTATATCGTTCAGCTTGTCAATGGCGGAGAATATTGCGACTATACCTACAAGGTTGCCCCCGTAATAGCTGAGGCATTCAGCCGCACGGTTGAGGCTGCGTCCCGTGGAGGCGGTGGAGATTGACAGAAGCACACGCTTATCCTGTATGAGCTTTTGCGTGTCGTCGTTGAACATAAGCTGGTTGTTGGAGTTTACCTCGGGCGTTACGACCGAGATATTCTGGCTGAGGCTGCGCATTCCGCGCGAGGAAAGCTGATATGCGATGAATGCGCCCATCATCTGCGTCGATTCAAGGCAGACGATGGTGTCAACGGGGATGCTGTACGCATATTGCTTTGCAAGCTCCTCCGCAGCGATCATGGCCATATTCTGGTTCGTCCTTATGTCGTTAAGGTTGATGTAGGTATCAACATGGGCATGGCTCGTCGCAAAATGCCCCGAAACGGTCTGTATTTTAATATGACGGTTCCTTCTGCTGGTTACCTCTACTGCGTTCATGTCATGTTCCTCCCTGTTGGCAATTTTTTTACTTACTTTGTTATAAATACTATATCATCTATTCCCTTTAATTTCAATCCGCACAAAGCAAAATAAATATAAAAGGCACTGCATCGGGTCAAAGCCTTACGCAGCGCCTTTATCGTCCTTATCCGAGCCTTTCTCTGCCGAAGCGAAGCCTTCTCAGCGCCTCGTCCCTGCCGAGCAGTACGGCTATTTCTATCGCTCCGCCGGGCGTTACCTGTTTGCCCGCCATGGCGATCCTCACGGGCCAGAGCATGGTTCCGTTCTTCATGCCGTTTTTCTCCGCAAGCGACAGCAGCGTGTCGTGTATCCCCTGCTCCGTCCACTCCGAAAGCCCGTCAAGCGCCTCGATAGCCATATCAAGCACCTTCCTGGATACCTCGGCGTCGGTCTTGGACTTTTTGTTGGTGAACAGCTCCGTCGGATACTCCCCGTCAAGCTTTGTCAGGAAATCGACCATGTCGGGAATATTGCCGAATATCTCGGTACGGGGCTGCAAAATGCGTGCAAGAACCTCCTTGTCCATGTGGGCGATGCCGGCAAGCTCATACCACGGCATGGCGTGAGCGGTGAACTGCTCGGGCGTGAGCTTCCTTACATATTCGGCGTTCATCCACGTCAGCTTCTGCGGATCGAATATCGCCGGCGACTTTGAAAGCCCCTCTATCGAAAACGCCTCCGTCAGCTCCTCAAGGGTGAAAAACTCCCTCTCGTCCCCGGGGTTCCAGCCGAGCAGCGCAACATAATTGAGCAGCGCCTCCTTCAAAAACCCCTTCGCAATAAAGTCCTCATAGTTGGCGTCGCCGTCACGCTTGGACAGCTTCCTGTGAAGGTCGCGCATTATCTGCGACATGTGGATATACACGGGCTTCTCCCAGCCGAACGCATCGTAAAGCAGGTTGTACTTCGGCGTGGAGGCAAGGTACTCGTTGCCCCTTATTACGTGGGTTATGTGCATCGTGTGGTCGTCGATAACGTTTGCAAAGTTGTAGGTGGGCATGCCGTCCGCCTTTATCAGTATCATGTCGTCAAGCTCCGAACAGTCCACCGCAATATGCCCGTAAAGCACGTCGTCAAACGACGCCTCGCCCTCGGTGGGTACGTTCTGCCTGATGACGTAGCTTTCGCCCGCCTCGACACGCCTTTTTGCCTCCTCGTAGGGAATATCGGCGCAATGCTTATCGTATTTCCACGTGCCGCCCGCAGCCTCGACGTCGGCACGCCTTTTTTCCAGCTCCTCCTTGGTGCAGAAGCAATAATACGCCTTGCCCGCCTTTACAAGCTCCTCGGCATAGGGCAGGTACATATCCTTTCGCTCGCTTTGGATATACGGGCCGTAGCTGCCGCCTATGTCGGGCCCCTCGTCCCAGTTTATCCCGAGATCCTTGAGCGTCCTGTAAACAAACTCGGTCGCCCCCTCGACGTATCTGGATCTGTCGGTGTCCTCTATCCTTAAAAGGAAGCTGCCGCCGTTATGCTTTGCGATAAGGTAGGCATACAGCCCCGTCCTCAAATTTCCTATGTGCATGAACCCCGTCGGGCTCGGTGCAAATCTTGTTCTTACTTCCATATTAACCCCCCCAATTATGTATCGTTCAGCCCTTGTTCGGCTTAAATCCGTCCTTCAATTCGACCGTTCTGTTGAACACAAGGTGCTCCGCCGTAGAATCCCTGTCCACGGTGAAATATCCCGTGCGTATGAACTGGAACGTATCGCCGACTTTGCTCTTTGCAAGCTCCGGCTCGACAAAGCCCTGCTTTACCACGAGTGAATTGCGGTCAAAGCGCTCGGTAAAGTCCTCCACCTTATCGTCGGTGTCAGGCAGCATCGCCGTATAGAGCCTGAACTCCGCAGGCACGGCGTCCCCAACGGGCAGCCAATGCAGCGTGCCCTTTACCTTGCGGTCGCACTCGCCGCTTCTTGTTGTCGGGTCATAGGTACAGCGAAGCTCGACTATCCCGCCGTTTTCATCCTTTACGATCTCGTTGCACTTGATTATGTATGCGCCCTTCAGCCTTACCTCTCCGTCGGGCTTCAGGCGGAAGAACTTTTTAACCGGTTCCTCCATGAAGTCCGCTTTTTCGATATATATTTCCCGGGAAATGCGAATTTTGCGCTTGCCGGCACTTTCGTCGCCGGGGAGATTTTCAAGCTCCGTCTCCTCCGTCATTTCCTCGTCCCAGTTGGTTATGACTACCTTCAGCGGCTCTATAACCGCCATCATCCTGTATGCCGTCTCGTTCAGCTTCTCCCTCACGCAATGCTCGAGCATGGCGGTATCGACGACGGAGTCCGCCTTTGCAACGCCCGCCCTCGAAAGGAAGTCCTTTATCGCCTCGGGCGTATAGCCCTTTCTCCTCATGGCGCAGAGCGTGGGCATACGGGGGTCGTCCCAGCCGCTTACAAAGCCCTCCTCGACAAGCCTGCGAAGGTGACGCTTGGACATTACGGTGTCGGTCATGTTCAGCCTCGCAAACTCTATCTGCCTCGGCCTGTTTTCAAATTCGCACTCGGCTATCACCCAGTCGTAAAGCGGTCTGTGCGCCTCGTATTCAAGGGAGCAGAGCGAATGCGTAACGCCCTCTATGGCGTCCTGTATCGGGTGGGCAAAGTCGTACATCGGATAAATGCACCATTTGTCGCCCGTCTGGTGATGGGATTTGTGAAGTATCCTGTACAGCGCAGGGTCACGCATATTTATGTTCGCGGACGCCATGTCTATCTTCGCCCTCAGCGTCCTTTCGCCGTCGGCAAACTCGCCCGCACGCATACGCCTGAAAAGGTCCAAATTTTCTTCGACGCTGCGGTTTCTGTACGGGCTTTCCCGTCCGGGCTCGGTGAGCGTTCCCCTGTATTCACGCATCTCGTCCTTTGTCAGATCGTCCACATACGCCTTGCCCTTCATGATGAGCTTTTCCGCAAGCCGATAGCACTCCTCAAAATACGACGAGCCGAAAACAAGCTTGTCCCATTTAAAGCCGAGCCATCTTACGTCCTCCTTTATCGCCTCAACATACTCCACGTCTTCCTTGGCGGGGTTCGTGTCGTCAAAGCGCAGGTTGCACTTTCCGCCGTATTTTTCGGCGATGCTGAAGTTCACCCACAGCGCCTTTGCGTGACCGATATGCGGATAACCGTTCGGTTCGGGCGGAAAGCGGGTCTGCACCCTCGGATTGAGCTTCATATCCTGCTCGACAAATTCTTCTATGAAATTCGATGCTGTTGTCGCCTCGATGCCGCATTTTTCTTCCATCGTTTCATCCTTTCGGCCCGGCGTGCGATCCTGCCCGTTCACCGCCGAAGCCATTAAAAATTTGTTTTTAATTATGCTACAATTCACCGCCTGCTGTCAATCCGTTTTTGCCGTCTTATACCTTTTTCCGGCAGCCGCTTTATTATCATGAGGTTAATTTTAAATTTTCCGAAACTGGGTATTGCATTTTTCGTTCGAATAATGTATCATATTTCAGTCGCAGGGCGCACAGCATACGGAGAGTTGGCTGAGTGGTCGAAGGCGCACGACTGGAAATCGTGTTTACGTGGAAGCGTAACTAGGGTTCAAATCCCTAACTCTCCGCCAA
>JAEDJH010000037.1 GCA_016296415.1 Clostridia bacterium
TCAAGCATGTATTGGCAGGCTTTTCAAATCGTCAGCCGGCGCCAGACAGCTTTTGTTTTCACAAAGATAATAATGCACCGTATCTTCGGATATCGGGTAGTCTCGGGTGAACGGGGCAATTTCGTTCAAAAGGGATTCATTTTCATGGGATTTGAAGATCACGCTAAGGTTATATGACGGATTGCTTCTCAAATATTCCGTAAGCTCCGAGGGCAGCTTTTCACCTGTACATATCAGCTCTTGGCTCGGATACAGAGAGTCCGCGATTGCAAGCAAGCCGAATGAGTATCCGATGGGGTAATTGTGAGCCTGACCGCTGATGAAACGAAGCTGTCTGTCCGCCCGATCCTGCCAACGAATATCGCCCGTCAGCGCCGCGATGCGTTCAAGCACAACAGCAGCAACCGAGTTTCCGGAGGGGATTGCTCCGTCGTATAGCTCCTTGGGGCGGGCTATAAGCCTTTCTGCGTCATGTGCTGCGATAAAGTACCCGCCGTTGGTTTTATCCTCAAACAAATCGGTCATCTGCTTTGCACGGAGTATTGCCTGTTTTAAATAGCGGGCGTCCATTGTTGCATGATACAGCTCCAAAAGCGCAAGAGTATAAACCGCATAATCATCGACTTGCCCGGGATATGCCGACTCGCCGTCCCTATATCGGTGGAACAGGCGGTTATTTTCATCGGCCATTTTCTTTTCTATAAATCGCTGAGCTGTAACGGCAGCGGATAAATAGCGAGTATCGTTCAGCGCAAATCCTGCCCGGGCAAGTGCCGCTATTGTCCAACCGTTCCATGAAAGCAGGATTTTGTCGTCCTTGTGGAGCGAAACCCTTTGCCTTCTGTATTCATATAACGCTTTAAGCTCGGGAGCCTCTGCCCGCATTGCATCGTCGCTTTTGCCTATCAAATTCGGAATGCTCTTTCTTTCGAAATTTCCATTGTCTGTTATCCCGTACATAAGGCAGAATTTTTCACCCTTTTCTTTGCCGAGCACCTTGGTGATTTCATCAGGGGTGAAGGTGTAGTATTTGCCTTCGACACCGTCGCTGTCGGCATCCTGACCGCAGTAAAAGCCCCCTTCGGGTGAAGTAAGCTCGCGCAGGATATAGTCAGCCGTGCGGCGTATAACGTCCGAATATCGCCTGTTATTTGTGATTTGGTAAGCTTCGGTATATGCGAGAATAAGAAGGGCGTTGTCGTAGAGCATCTTTTCAAAGTGTGGAACAAGCCACCTTCGGTCGGTGGAATATCGGGAGAAGCCGCCGCCTATGTGGTCAAAAATTCCGCCCCGTGCCATTGCATCGAGGGTTTTCTCGACCATCAAGAGGGCATTCGACTGCTTTTCGTATTGGTAATACCTCAGCAAAAACAAAAGATTGTGGGGCGAAGGAAACTTGGGAGGGCTTCCGAAGCCGCCGAAGTTATGATCGAAGCTTCGTGTAAACAGCTCATAAGCTTCGTTAAGCATCGCTTTACTGGGGTCGGCAGGGTCGTTTTCCTTGGTAGCTGAGAGCATTTGGGTGATTTGCTCCCCGGCGTTTATAAGGCTTTCACGGTCGCTGTCCCAAAGCAGTTTTGTCTGCTTCAATATATCTGTAAGCCCCATTTGTCCGAATTTGGCTTTCTTAGGAAAATACGTTCCCGCAAAAAAGGGCTTCTGCTCCGGCGTCATAATGACCGTAAGCGGCCAGCCGCCCGAGCCTGTGAGCGCCAAACACACATCCATATATATTGCATCAATATCGGGACGCTCCTCCCGATCAACTTTAATGCAGATAAAATCCTCCAGAACTTTTGCGACTTCACTGTCCTCGAAGGATTCGTGTGCCATGACATGGCACCAGTGACAGGTGGAGTAGCCGATGCTGAGGAAAATGGGCTTGTCCTCACGCCTTGCAGCCTCGAAAGCTTCCTCGCTCCACGGGTACCAATTTACCGGATTGTCCTTATGCTGAAGCAAATACGGAGATTTTTCGCTTGCTAATCTGTTTGTCATATTGTTCTCCTTTCAATGTTGCTTTCATTGGATAGTATCTCTTGTTTGCAGGGCGATATGCGGGGGAGGAGATAAGGAAATTATTAAACCTGCCTTGCTTTTGGCGGCGAAAAGGGGTAAAGTTATAAGTGACTCAGAATTAGCGCAAATCGGCGGTTTTATCCTGAAATATATTGATTTTCCTTATATTTTTGATTGACAAGAGCATTAAAGGATGATATTATCTTTGGGTGAGCCGCACCGTGACGGTTTTTAAGTGAGAATACTCACGCCGAACATGGGCGAGTCTGGTAAAGGAGGTTATGCTGATGTACGCAATTATCCGCACCGGTGGTAAGCAGTACAACGTAAGCGAAGGCGACGAGCTTGTAATCGAGAAGCTGGATGCAAACGTTGGAGAAGAAGTTTCTTTTGAAGTTCTTATGCTTGTTGATGGCGAAAATGTTAAGGTGGGCGCTCCCGTTGTTGACGGAGCATCCGTAAAGGCAGAGGTACTTGAGCACGGCAAAGGCAAAAAGGTTATCGTGTTCAAATATAAGCCCAAGAAGAACATTCGCAAAAAGAACGGTCATCGTCAGCCCTATACGAAGGTTAAGGTTACCGCAATCGGCTAATACGAACTATGACAACGGTTGAGTTTTTTCGTTCGGAAGGCAGAATAGTGGGATTCGAGGTGTCCGGCCATACCGGATTTGATGAACCCGGCAAAGACATACTTTGCAGCGCGGTTTCAGCCTTGACTCAAACGACGGTTATGGGGATTGTGGAGCATTTGAAATTGGACGCCGCATTCTCCGTGAGCGACGGTGAGCTGTATATAATGTTGGACAGATACGCTTCTGACGACGATATATCAAGGGCGGAAATACTCTTTGAAACTCTGAATTTAGGACTTAGCTCCATAGCGAATGACTATGGCGAATACCTTAATATAATCGAAAGGGAGGTATAACGTGATGATGAATATCAATCTTCAGCTTTTTGCTCATAAAAAGGGTGTTGGTAGCTCTCGTAACGGTCGTGACAGCGAATCCAAGCGTCTTGGTCCGAAGCGTGCCGACGGTCAGTTCGTTCTGGCAGGGAACATCCTCGTAAGGCAGCGCGGCACTCATTTCCATCCCGGAACCAACGTAGGTATCGGAAAGGATGACACTCTGTTTGCAAAGGTTGACGGCGTTGTGCGTTTTGAGACGAAGCGTACCCGCAAGCAGGTTAGCGTTTACGCAGAGGAAACCGCAGCCAACTGACAGCATAAAAAGCAATATTAAGCAGATGTCTTGTGCATCTGCTTTTTATTATATATTGATTTCGGGAGAGGGGAAGTGCGTGATTCAAAATTGCGCACCACATTATGAACCGTGGGGGGAGACTGAAACAACGGGTTTAGCTTAGTCCGTGATAAACTTAAAGGTATTCACTATCCCGAATCTGCCGAACGTTTTGATCGCCATCCGATACATAGCCTTTGCATGGATTCGATCGTGCCATAAAAAACGGCGCATTACTTTACGCAGCGACCAAAGCTCATTATAGCTGCCATTGTTGACAGTATTGTTCAAAAACCCGTTCGTTTGTTCCAGAAGATCAAACCCTCTTTTTCTGCAATCGTATATCGTTCCCTCGGTATCAACATCAATGCCGATTTCCGCAAAGTAATATGAGTTTACATTTTTTGTATGCTCATACATTTCCTGTGCTGTTCTTGGAACGTTCCCGTAAAACGTACTTCTTTGGGGCAGGCAGCTTTCATCCTTGTTTGGAACGGATACATATAAAGCATAAAAATCGCCTGCCGATTTTAAAACAAGGGCTTTCAGATCTTCGTATTCTTCTCTTGTGAGCGGTTCTCTCTCGGAGTCAAACAAAACGTCGGAATCGGCATCCGATATTTGTAAATCGCTGTCCTTCTCCTGAACGATTTGAATATCCGCTTCCTGAGCGCATTCCTGACCCTTCCACCGTGAATATGCTTCAATTTCAATCCTCATTTTTGACATTGCTGATTCAAGACTGTCGCCTCTTGTATATGCGCCGATATAATCAGCAGAATACAGCAGGGTGTCGTTTCCGTTATGTTCCCATACGCATCTCATGGGTACGCCTCCATTGGTCAGTCTGTGTATATTTTATCAAAAAACTGCGGATGCCGCAAGAAACGGACACAACAGATCAAACTGCCGTGCCCGTAACCATTCTGTAGCTTATCCGCATTGAAGCGGATTGTTTAGCTGTAAATCAATAGAGGGGATACTGTGCGCAAAGTGCGGCAACGCTCTTCTTGACCTCGGGAACAGCTTCCTCGCCGCCCTCAACGATGCGTGCGATGAAGGATGCAACAAGGAGCATATCGTTTTCGGTAAGTCCGCGGCTGGTTACGGCGGGGGTACCGATGCGGATACCGCTTGTGATGAAGGGGCTCCTGGTCTCGAACGGTATGGTGTTCTTGTTTACGGTGATGTTTGCAAGGTCGAGCAGCTTTTCTACCTCTTTGCCTGTCCTGCCGCTTGCGGTGAGGTCAACGAGCATAAGGTGATTGTCGGTACCGCCGGATACAATGCGCATTCCGTTTGCGGCAAGCGCCTGGGCAAGGGTAGCCGCATTTTTAACGACCTGCTGCTGGTATGCCTTGAACTCGGGAGTGAGAGCTTCGCCGAAGCAAACGGCCTTTGCTGCGATGGTGTGCATGAGAGGACCGCCCTGGGTGCCGGGGAAGATGCCCTTGTCGATTGCCTTGGCATACTGCTCCTTGCAGAGGATAAGGCCGCCCCTCGGACCGCGGAGGGTCTTGTGAGTGGTGGAGGTAACAACATCGGCATAGGGGACGGGGTTTGCGTGCAGACCTGCCGCAACGAGTCCGGCGATATGAGCCATATCTACCATCATCAGAGCACCGACCTCATCGGCGATCTCACGGATCTTTGCAAAGTCGATTGCACGGGGATATGCGCTTGCGCCGGCAACGATCATTTTGGGCTTGCACTCGAGAGCGATTCTTCTCATTTCCTCGTAGTCGATGCGCTCGGTCTCCCTGTTTACACCGTAGGGAACGATGTTGAAGTACTTGCCGCTCATGTTTACGGGGCTGCCGTGCGTGAGGTGTCCGCCGTGTGCAAGGTCCATACCCATTATGGTGTCACCGTACTCAAGGAGCGAGAAATAGACGGACAGGTTTGCCTGTGCGCCGGAGTGAGGCTGTACGTTGGCATGCTCTGCGCCGAAAATCTGTTTTAAGCGATCGCGTGCGATATTCTCAACGACGTCAACGACCTCGCAGCCGCCGTAGTAGCGCTTTCCGGGATAGCCTTCGGCGTACTTGTTGGTGAGATGGCTGCCCATTGCCGCCATAACCGCTTCGGACACGAAGTTTTCGGATGCAATCAGCTCGAGGTGGTCACGCTGACGCTGAAGCTCTTTTTCCATTGCCTGTGCAATTTCGGGATCCGTCTGACGGATAAGTTCAAACTGTATCATTTTTGTTCCTCCGATTATTTATTGACTATATTATAATAAATACCGATGCTGTTTACAACAAAATAAAAAGTATATTGCTGTATCACTCGGCCTTTATCACCGAAATTAAATAGCTTTCAAGCTGCTCCAATGCGCCTTCCGTACTGTCGGTCAGCTTTGCGGAGCCCTGTACACGGTCATCACGACCGCCGCCCTTTCCGACCAAGGCAACGTTTATTGCCTCTATAAGCCGGCGCATGCTGATGGTCACGTTTTCCGAACGCATCAGCTGATAGAACAGGGAATCTCCGTTTTTGGTGAAAACAACGGCTACAACGCCCTTTTGGGCGCATAACGATTCGCACAGCAGCTTTAATTCCTCGCCGGAGAGTGCGTCTTCAACGGTATATACGAGGCGGCACCCATGCTTGAGCTCCGTTGCGTTTATGAGCAGCTCGCCGCTTCGATACGCCAGGTATTTTGCGGTGCGAAGCTTATACAGCCGCTTTTGCTCGGAAAGCTCATTCGACTGCTTTGCAATCATTTGGGCAACGTTCTCCCACTTGGTGCTGAACTGCCTCGATGCTTCCGTGAGCATAAGCTGTTTTTTGCGGTAATCCTCAAGCGCCCTCATTCCGCACACGAGCCATATTCTTACACCCTGCTTGTATTTTGCATGATCGGTGAATTTTACAATGCCGACCTCTGCGCTGGTTTCGGTATGCGTTCCGCAGCATGTGCATGAATCGACGCCGTCGATTGAAACTATCCTTATATCGCCTGTAAGCCCCGAAGCACGCTTCCTGAGAGGGACAGATGGAAGCTCGGCTTCCTCCACGATATTGACAGTGATGGGGATATTGCGGCAAACAGCGGCATTTGCCTCCGTTTCAAGCTGAAGAAGCTGCTCGTCGGTCAAAGGAATGTCAAAGTCGATTGTAACGTATTCCTCAGCCATGTGGAAGCCAACGTTTGTTGCGTTGAACAGCTTATGTGCGAGGCCGGAAACGATATGCTCTCCCGTGTGCTGCTGGGAGTGGTCAAAACGCCGATCGAAATCAATCGTTACCGTAACGGTGGAGCCCGGGATAATGGGGGAGTCAACGACGTTCCAAATATCCTCGCCGCAGTCATTTGCACGAAGTACTTTTATTCCGTTTATCATGCCGGTGTCGGAGGGTTGTCCGCCGCCCTCGGGGAATATTACGGTTCTGTCGAGCAGAACTTCATAATGCTCAGCGTTTTTTCTGCATTCGAGCACGGTTGCAGTACAGCTCTTGAGATACGGGTTGTGGTAGTATAATCTCTCGGTCATGGTGATTTACCTAAATCTTCTTAAAGCCTCTGCCGAGTACCTCTGCTGCGTTGTAGGTGATCACAAAGCTTTGGGGATCGACGGATTTGATAAGACGCATTATCTTCGCAATGTCGTTTCGCCTTGCAACCGTAAGCAGCATTCGCTTTTCCTGACGCGAGTAGCCGCCTTTTGCGGGTATTTCGGTTACGCCTCTTGACAGCTCGTTTTCAAGCTTTGAAAGCATAGTATCCGCCTCGCCTGTTACTATCATAAACACCTTTGCGTGGTCTGCACCCTGCATGACAGCGTCTATGACCTTGCCCATCACGAAGATGGATATTCCCGAGTAAAGCGCAACCTCAATGTTCCTGAAGATGATGACAGCAATCAGGACTATGCAGGCATCAACGCAGGTCATAAGCGTGCCGGCGGGAAGCTGTGGGAAACGGCTTTTGAGGATAAGAGAGACCATATCAGTACCGCCCGTTGCAATGTCACGCATAAAGAGCATGCCGACTCCGATACCGATCATAGCACCACCCATAACGGCCGCCAAAAGCTGGTTATCGGTATGGGTATAAAGATTTGGTATCAGTCCGACAAGCTCGATGCTTCCTGAGTACATTACAGCGGTAAAAAGAGTCTTTGCTATGGTCTTTACACCGAACAGCTTTGCGGCTATCAGGATTATCGGGATTTGGAACGCAAACGTTATATAGCCGACACCGATGTGAATACCCGCCAGTTCCTCGATGAGGTAGGAAAGGGCGGTAGCAAGTCCGGACAGACCTCCGGGGGCAATATTGTTTGGGATAGTGAATATAACCATTCCAAAGGCCATTATAAAGCATGAAACGATTATAAAAACTATGTCTTTCAACAGAGACTTTGTGGTGTTTTGAAGCTCGCTCATATTTTTACCAATTAAAGCCCCGCACAATGAATGCTTGGGGCTATTGCAGAATTATATCGGTGTTTGTATCAAGCCGACATTGCCGCCGAGTCTGGATTTCCATTTAAAAAGCCGTGCTCGGATATGGGCGTCATATTCGGCGTCGTCGGTCATTGCCGAAAGCGGGGCAATGCCTTCCTGCGGGCTGAACTCCTCAAGAACCTCGAACCGAAGCTCATCACCGTGCTCGTTATAGAAGCTTTGCAGGGGCTTATATGAGCAGGCGTTAAGCTTCAATTCGAATTTCAGTCGCTTTAGTGTACCTTCGATATTATGCGAAAAGCCGATATAGGAATCGGCGTTTTCGTAATATAGTCTATATATTCCCTTGGTGGGCATATCAGCTGAGTCCAACGTAACGGATGCGGCTGGTGTAACGCTTGATGGGTGCATTCTCGACCCAACCAGCGAGCGTTTCGCTGTAAAGCTTATCCTCAGCCTGTTTCAGCAGGAAAGCATGAATGTCTTCCTTGGCGTCATCAAAGGAGATCTCGGTGCTTTCGACCTTCTCAATCAGCTTGATGATGTGGATACCCTTGCCGCCGTTGCTGTCGGTGGTGTCAAAGGGTTCGCTGTAATCTCCAACCTCGCTGAGTGCGAGAGCGGCCTCGGCCCAACCCTCAAAATACTTGTCGATGATGGACTCGTGTACAAGATAGCCTTCGGTCTTGAAGGGTTCGGTTTCCATGCCGGTATCCTCGCCGTACTCCTCGATAAGAGCATCGAAGTCGGCACCTTCGGCAAGCTTGCCCTGAATGGTCTCGATGAGGTCACGGGCTTCCTGCTCGGTCTTTTTGGTGGAAGTGCCTTCGGTGTCGGTGGTTTTGTCATCCTCGGACGCATAGGGGATATAGATATGCTTGACGCGGATGTAACCCTCGGGGATGTAGTTGGGCTTAAGGTAGCCGGACTCTACGCCGTAGTTGAGGTAGTAGGTATAATCCTCATAATACTTGGCGGGAGTTTCTTCGTAGTTCTTTTTCTGCTCTTCAAGCTTGTCGCTGTAATGCTTTTCAACTTCCTCGTCGGTGACGGAAGCACCCGCTTTTACATTTTCGATAAGCTTTTCGGCACGCATATTGTCAATGGCGTTTTCAAGAAGCTGAGCCTTATAGGACTCGACGGTGTAGCCGGTGGTCTTGAGATCCTCGGTGAAAAGCTCAAGCTCTGCGTTCTGCTTTTCTATCTCATCGGTGATGGAGGAGGGGATCATGGTTTCATATTGCTTAAGGGCGGATGCGAATGCCTCGTCTGCATCCTTCTGAGCTTCCTGCATATCTTCCTCGGTAAGCTCAATGCCCTGCTCCTTAGCCTCATAGATCAAAACCGCATTGGAGATGGTCTGCTCCAAAACCCAGTCCTGGAAGTCCATAAGTCCTTCGGGGGTGCTGGTATCGTAGCCCATATAGGGTGCATAGGCTGCATAGCTGCTGTAAAGGCTATAATACTGTGAAAGGTTTACTTTGACGCTGCCGACCTTGGCAACAACGGGGTCCTCTATAACAGCGGAGCAACCGGAAAGCATCCCGACGAAAAGTACTGCAGTAAGGATGAATGCAGCAATACGCAAGGATACTGTCTTTTTGGTCGTCATAATATAATCTCCTTCAAACTTTCTTTTGTGAATTACATTATATAATCACACTCAGAACATTTTATATAAATGTTTCTCTTATGTCAATCAATAAATGAGGGTTTTCACTTATTGATTACATTTTGTTTTACTTTTCGGAACCGACGGACATATACACGTCTTCGTATATCTCCAGCGGATATATGTCCCGAAGCTCATTGACTCTTGCCTCAAGGTTGTCACGCTGCTTTTGACCCAAAAGACCGCTGCTGAGTATCGTGCTCAATTCATCGGTATATTCGATCGTGCCGCTTTCAAGGCGACCTGTGAGCTGTATTATGTGTATCGCCTTGCTTCCGTTGTATTCGGTGTAAAAGGGCTCGGTAACATCGCCGATGTTCTGCAGTGACAGAGCCTGCTCGGCCCAACCCTCGTAGAAGTTGTCGATTATGGCTTCGTGAACGTAATACCCGATGGTCTTGTAAGGTTCAGCCTGCATACCGGGATCCTCGCCGTATTTCTCGATAAGCGCATTAAAGTCTGCACCGGCGTCGAGCTCACGCTGAATTTCATTTACAAGAGCTTCGGCGTCGGTTCGGGAGCGCTCACCCTCGGCTAAGGTTTCGCCGTCCTCCTTGAAGGCGATATAGATGTGCTTTACGCTGATATAGCCTTCGGGGGTGTACAGCGGGCGAAGATACCCGTTTTCCTCACCGTAATTCATATAATAGGAATGCGTGGTGTAAAAGTTGCCGGGGTTTGCATCAAAGTCTGCCTTCTGCTGGGCGGCAATTTCGTCGAAGTATTCGCGTACCTCGTTCTCGGTTACGGAGACCATTGAATGAAAATGCTGAATGACCTTTGAAATGACAGCTTCCTTTTTGGCGTTCATACGCAGCTTTTCCTTGTATTCGGAAATAGTTATGCCGAGATCCTTTGCAAGACCCTCCGAGAGAAGCTTTTCCTTTGCGGCGAGTTTTTCCGCCTCGTCCGTAAGGGACTGGTCGATTTGCGATGCGA
Source organism: Clostridia bacterium (assembly GCA_016296415.1). Lineage (GTDB taxonomy): Bacteria > Bacillota > Clostridia > Christensenellales > CAG-138 > JAEDJH01. The sequence continues at coordinate 10,291 of JAEDJH010000037.1, forward strand.
AGCGTTCGAGCATGCCGTTATAGGTGCTTTCGGCGGTTTCCTCGGCGGTTTTTATCTCATCATCGGTCAAGCTCATTCCGTTTTCATCGGCATAGTACTGCAGTATCATGTCTGCGGAAAGCTGGGTTATAGACCATTCCTTATACGCCTTCACGCCATCATCGGTGCTGAGGTCGAAGCCGAAGCTCGGGGCATACTGCATATAGGCGTTATAGAAATCGTCATATTCGGATTTTGTTATTTGGTATTTGCCAAGCTTGGCAACAATAGGCTCATCGGCATCCTTGGTACCGCATCCCGTGAATGCGGCGGCAAAAAGCAGCGACGCAAAAAGTATCGCAAAAATGCGTGTGATCGTTTTTTTCATTACAAAGCTCCTTTGTATATAGATGAATATAATTATAAAATAAAGTTTCCCTTTGTCAATCGAGAGGACCGAAAATGAACAAAATATGATTGGTTTAAGCTATGTCCGTCTTGAAGCGGCGGCTGTTATCATCGTAGTGATGCCCATGGCGAGGGCGGATGCGGCAAATACGGCGCCGGACGGAAAAAGCCTTTGCGTTATTGCAGAAAAGTCCTGCTGTGCAATAAACACGGACGTGGTGTCTATGTCGAGAGCCTTACAGATGAGAAAAGCTGTAACGGCGGCAACAGGGGCGGAAATTGCTTTCAACGCCATATAGAGCTTCACGTCGGGTCGGAAAAACGACAGCGACTGAAACAGTACGCATATACCGCCGAAGGAGATCACTGCGCTGACGGCCGCGCAGAGTACGGAGGGCGGCAATGCCGTTTCCGAAAGCACCTTGCAGCCGTTTGTCATTTCGAGAACGGAGGACAGTATGCCGAAGGGAAGGCAGTCGCTGTTCAAAAACTGCCGAAGCAGACCTATAATTACCGAAAAAAACACTATCGAAGCGCATATACTGAGCGACGAAAGCATGCTTTCCTTCAATGCGGAGGACGCAAGCGAAAAAAATGACGGCGTTTCAATGACCGCTGATGTTCCGGACTTATGACGGGGTTCGGGAAAAATCAAAAATCCTGCTGCCATGATAATTGCGGAAGTAAGGTAATGTGCCGCACATATCGGCAGTATCAGCTCCTCAAAGCCCAGAATCGAGGAGCAGAGTGAGCCGGCAATGAACATTGGGCTTGCCATATTGCAGGAGGCGGATATTATCGTTGCGCCCCGCTTTGACATGAGCCCGCGCTCATATAAAAGCTTTCCGCACCTTGCGCCGGAGGGAATGCCGGATATTACACAAAGAAGGAATATAGGGAGTGAAATCATGGGAATACGCAAATTGCGACGATTTTTTTTCAAAAGCCTCTCGAGGATGCCGCTTTCTCCGATGATGTGGGTACAAACCATAAAAGGAAAGACGGCAGGAAATATGCAGTCCAGCCAAAGGGTATAACCAAATGCGGCCGCCTCCATGCACGGTGAATAGAACAAAACCAATATGATGCAGAAAACGGCGAAAACGGCCGAAAGTATATAGGGCTTCATTGCGCACCTCCGATTCATAATATTTGTTCGGAGGTTCATTTAGTACGTTTATACCAATAAAAACCGTCTTGAGAACTCGTTTGACGCACCGTTTCCCAAGTACAAAAGCGATTGCAGATCGGATGAGAGCACATCAAGGTTATGCAGCTTTAATGCAGTGCCGTCAAGCTGCGCAGCGTCCTTTGCGGAGGTTATAACCGGAGCCGCAGCGGATTTTGCGAGAGAAGATAGCAAATCGGTGGAATCACGCCTTACGCCGAGAACTCTTATGTACGGGGCGGACGGCAGACTGTAGGCATCGGACTGAAGCTGCTTGTCAATGTCCAAAAGCACCGACATAAGACAACGGCGGATTTTTGCGTAGCTGTAACGCTTTGTCTTTATTAAGCCGGTAAGCTCCGCCATGCTGTGCGCTTTTTTCACGGCTTCGATTATGACGTTTTCAAGCCCCTCTGAAACCTCTGCATATTCGGATACACGACTGAGCGGCGTTGCAAGCACCTTGTACGCCAAGACCTTAAACAACGCATCATCTGAGACGGAAGCCAGCCGGATCTTGCCTTCGCATATATCATCGAAAACATGTTTCGGCAGGCATTTGGACATCAGAGCCTCGTCGAAGGTGCTCATGATATTCCTGCGTACGGCGGAAGCGCTCGGTATGCTGCCGAGTATTTCCGAATCTGTATGCTCGGACGCTTTTCGCTCCACCAAAAACGGTGACAGAACAGGGGTACGCCCATCAGGTGACAGCGAATGACACGCCCGAATGTATTCGATGCCGAGCAGAGCGTTCGGCTTGTCAAGAAGCATGGCGCAGTCGGGATATGCGAGCGAAACGGCGGCCTTGAATGCAGCGGGATAGGAGAGCCCCTTCGAAAGGCTTTGCATTATCAGGAGGTCGAGCTGCTGCTTTTCTTCGCCGTTTATTTTGGCAAGAGTGTTCAGTGCCGAAAGGTCACGGCATTCGCTGCCGAAGCTGATTGAGTCGCAAAGTCCGGTTGCGGCAAGGATTTTCACGCCGCCCCTTGCAAACTGCTCGGCGGATGAGAGCGCAAATATCGCAGGAAGCTCGATAACCATAGCTGCTCCGCCCTTCAGAGCCCATTCGGCACGGCGCAGTTTATCAAAAAGAGCAGGCTCGCCCCGCTGAACGAAGCCGCCGCTCATAACGGCGATTATACGCTTTTTGCCGGTGATGCGCCTTGTCTGCTCAATATGGTACAGATGACCGTTGTGAAACGGGTTGTATTCAGCGATTATTCCGCAGCAATCCATTAGACCGAACCTCCGAACGGCGATGTGGGTGGCACACTGCCGTATTATGTGGGTATTATACATTAAAAAAGGTAAATATATCAATTTAGTTGTTCAATATCCGAAAATTATGGTATAATTCTATTCAGCATCATTCCAATTAACAGGAGGAGTATGTATAAAATGAAAATTTTGGTTGTAAACGCCGGAAGCTCATCGCTCAAATATCAGCTTATTGATATGGACAGCCGTGATGTTATTGCAAAAGGTCTCTGTGAGCGTATCGGCATCGAGGGCTCGCTGCTCAAGTATAAGGGCGCAGGTCACTCTGTCGAGATCCAGAGGAACATGAAGGATCATACCGATGCTATCCAGATGGTTCTTGATGCGCTTTCCGACAGCGAAAAGGGCGTTCTCAAGAGCATGGACGAAATCGACGCAGTCGGTCACCGTATCGTTCACGGCGGCGAAAAGTTCTCCAAATCCGTTCTCATAACCGACGAGGTAATAAAAACCATCGAGGAGCTGACGGAGCTTGCGCCTTTGCACAATCCCGCCAACCTCATGGGCATCCGTGCCTGCAGGGCGATAATGCCCAACACCCCCATGGTAGGCGTTTTCGATACCGCATTCCATCAGACCATGCCGAAAGAGGCGTTCCTATACGGTCTGCCCTACGAAGCATATACCGAGCACATGATAAGAAGATACGGCTTCCACGGCACCTCTCATCAGTACGTGTCCGGCCGTGCCGTCGCAATGCTGAACAAGCCTGTTGAGGATACAAAGATCGTTACCTGCCATCTTGGAAACGGCTCGAGCATCTCCGCGGTCAAGGGCGGAAGATCCATCGACACTTCGATGGGCTTCACTCCCCTTGAGGGCGTGCCGATGGGTACAAGATGCGGAAGTATGGATCCGGCGATAGTTACATATCTTATGGATAAGCTCTCCATGGATACAAAGGGAGTAAACGCTTACATGAACAAAAAGAGCGGCGTTTTGGGTCTTTCCGGCGTATCGAGCGACTTCAGGGACGTTGAAGGCGCGGCAGCCGACGGCAATGAAAGGGCTGAGGCTGCGCTCAACTGCTTTGCATATAACGTAAAGAAGTATATCGGTGCCTATTCGGCGGCCATGGGCGGACTTGACGCCATAGTATTCACCGCAGGCATCGGCGAAAACGACAGGGGAGTAAGAAAGGCCGTCCTTACGGGACTCGAGTATCTCGGCGTCGATGCAGACTTTGAGTACAACGAAAATGCTCCCAGGGGCGAGGAAGTTGAAATTTCCAGACCGAACAGCAAAGTAAAGGTGTTCGTAATACCCACCGATGAGGAAATGGTGATTGCCAGCGACACTCTTAGTCTGATTTCAAAATAATTTGTTGACAAATCAGACCTTTGCATATAGAATACTTTAGGTTATGAGGTATTTTCTGTGAAGCTTAACGTAGCGTTGCAAATCAAACTGCCCGGAAATGTCGGTTCTGCTGCCATTTCCGAGCGTATTGAGGACTTTGAATACTTTGGCAGGGTGATTTCCTTCAGCGAGCCCGCCAATGTGGAAGTCAGCTATGTTTATGACGGAACAGGCTTCACCGTAAGCGGTTCATTCCGCACCGTGCTTAATTCCTCCTGTGCCAGATGCGGCGAGGATTTTAAGGAGCCGTTTTCGTTTGACTTTAATGAGCGATTTGTAAGGAATCCCGTTGACGAGGACGAGTACAGCTATACGGGCAACACTATCGAACTCGATACGATGATCAGCGACAATATCTTGTTGAACCTGCCCATGTGGAGCGTCTGCAGCGACGACTGCAAGGGTAAATGTCCGATTTGCGGATGTAATTTGAACATTGTGCAGTGCTCATGCGTGGCGGCAGAGGACGAGGTTGGGGAAAATGAAAAAAGAAACCCCTTTGCACAACTAATGAGCCTGATGAACGAGGATAAGGAGGTGTAATTATGGCAGTCCCGAAAAGAAAAACATCAAAAGCGAGGCGTGATTCGCGTAGGTCAGCGAACTGGAAGCTTTCCATTCCCGGTATCGTTGAATGCCCTCAGTGCCACAGCCGTAAGCTTGCACACAGGGTATGCAAGAACTGTGGATATTACGGTGGCAAGCAGGTTATTACCGTAGAAAACGCTGAGAACTGATCTCCTGTGTTTAAGGCGGTCATGTCGACCGTAAACTTGAACAAACAAAGACGACACGATTGGCGCAAATGCGCCGAACAGCTTCCGGGACGGTCCTATACGGATTGTCCCGGTTTTGCGTTTTTGCAAAAGGCGAAACATTATTGCATAAAACGATAAAAATGCACTTCAAATTTAACTTGTAAACCCCGGAATGGCTGATATAATATATATGTGATGTTTTATCATTAGCGACACAATACTTGGGAGGAAGAAAAATGACATCTGTTAAAAAG
>JAEDJH010000038.1 GCA_016296415.1 Clostridia bacterium
GGGACTTGAACCCATACGGTCTCCCATACGCCCCTCAAACGTACGCGTCTGCCTATTCCGCCACGACCGCAATGCTCTCTGAGACCGTCTCGTCTCAACAAGTGGTATTATAACGGCAGATCAAAGGATTGTCAACAACTTTTTTTATATATTGAATAACCAATTATTAAAATGCTTCTTACGGCATCTTTCATACTCTTTTTCTTCCTCATTTATAAATCATCACCCATACTTGGGACGGTTTCTATTGACACAAAATGCTGTAAATAATAAAATGTATTGTATTATTATATGCGGAAATGTACCCGCATGATGGAGGCGATATTTTGAGCATGAATCCCGGTAACATAAACCATGTGGTAATCGACGGACAGGGACTGACGATTGAAAAGGCAGTTGCCGTCGCCAGATTCAACGCCACGGTAGAGGTGGCTGCACACGCAGTCGAGGCAATGGCAAAATCCCGTGCGCTCGTTGTAAAGATACTCGATGAAAACCGCGTTGCCTACGGCATCAGCACAGGCTTCGGCGAGTTTTCAAAGATAAGCATAGGAACCGAACAAAGCGGAAAGCTTCAGGAGAATCTTATCCTTTCCCATTGCGTCGCCGTCGGCGAGCCGCTTAAGGAAGAAGTTGTGCGTGCAATGATGCTGCTGCGTGCCAATGCGCTTTGCAACGGTAATTCGGGCATTCGTCCCGAAATCGTGCTTGCCCTGGTCGAAATGCTCAACAGGCATGTACACCCTGTCATCCCCGAAAAAGGCTCCCTCGGTGCAAGCGGCGACCTCGCTCCCCTCTCGCACATGGTTCTTCCACTTCTCGGCAAGGGCGAGGTTTTCTATAACAATATGCGTATGTCCGGCGGCGAAGCGATGCGGCTTGCCGGCATTCAGACATTCAGCCTTTGCGCAAAGGAGGGTCTTGCCCTCATAAACGGAACACAGTGCATGACCGCCGTGGGACTTTTATCCTGCTACGATGCAATAAGGCTTGCAAAAACCGCAGACATTACCGCCTCCCTCACTATGGAGGCGCTCACAGCACTCAAAAACGCCTTTGAGCCGAGAGTGGTCGGCGTTCGACCCCACGCAGGGCAGCAGCTTTCCGCAAAAAACATACGGCTTCTTACCGACAACAGCCCCCTGCTCGACGCATCGCAGCAGCTCAGAGTGCAGGATGCTTACGCAATAAGGTGCCTGCCCCAGGTTCACGGTGCGTGCAGAGACGCTATAGCTCACGTCAAAAAGGTGCTTGAGGTTGAAATGAACTCCGTTACTGACAATCCTCTGCTGTTTTTGGAGGATGAAAGCGTCATCTCGGGCGGCAATTTCCACGGTGAGCCCGTCGCCCTCGTTATGGACTATCTCGGCATAGCCGTATCCGAGCTTGCAAACATATCCGAGCGCCGCATGGAACGCCTTGTAAACCCCGCACTTTCAAACGGGCTTCCGGCCTTCCTGACGCCCAACGGCGGCATAAACTCCGGCTACATGATCTGCCAGTACAGTGCCGCATCGCTCGTTTCCGAAAACAAGGTGCTTGCCCATCCCGCAAGCGTAGATTCCATCCCCAGCTCCGCAAATCAGGAAGATCACGTCAGCATGGGTACAACCGCCGCAAGAAAGAGTGCATGGATAGTTGAGAACGCTTTCTCGGTGCTCGCATTTGAATTGATGGCGGCGATACAGGGAATCGAGCTAAGGCAGCAGCAGATGCAGCTCGATATCTCCCCCGTCCACAGGGCGCTGTTTTACCACGTGCGCGAAAGCGTCGGTTTCTACGGCTTTGACCGTGAGATAAGGGACGATATAACCAACGCCAACAAGGTCGTACGAAGCGGCAGACTTATAGACATTGTCGAGTCGCTCATACCCGACTTTGAATAAAAATGTTTATCCAAGCGGTTAAATACAAGATAGGAGAATAATATGGAAGTAATCGACAACATAATCGAATCTGTATTCGGCGGCGAACTGCCCGAGTATCCTACATTTGAGCCCGGTATCAGGCGGGCGCCCAAAAGAGAGCCGCAGCTCAGCCGGAGCGATGCCGAGCTTGCGCTTAAGAATGCGCTTCGCTACATCCCGAAAAAGCACCACGAAAAGCTCGCTCCCGAGTTCATGCAGGAACTGCGTGAGCACGGCAGGATCTACGGCTACCGTTTCAGACCGCAGGGGCGCCTTTGGGGAAAACCCATCGACGAATATCAGGGTGCCTGTATCGAGGGCAAGGCTTTTCAAGTAATGATAGACAACAACCTCGACTTTGAGGTTGCGCTTTACCCGTATGAGCTTGTAACCTACGGTGAAACGGGCCAGGTCTGCCAAAACTGGATGCAGTATCATCTTATAAAGGCATATCTCAAGGTTTTGACGGACGAGCAGACGCTCGTTATAGAGTCCGGACACCCCGTAGGTCTTTTCCGTTCGCATAAGCTCGCCCCGAGGGTAATACTTACCAACGGACTTATGGTCGGGCTTTTCGACAATCAGACCGACTTCAACAGGGCCGCAGCGATCGGTGTTGCAAACTACGGTCAGATGACGGCGGGCGGCTGGATGTACATCGGCCCTCAGGGCATAGTACACGGCACGTTCAATACCCTTCTCAATGCCGGCAGGCTCAAGCTCGGCATCCCGAAGAACGAGGATCTTGCGGGTAAGTTGTTCGTGTCCGCAGGTCTTGGCGGAATGAGCGGCGCACAGGGTAAGGCTGCGGAGATCGCCGGTGCCGTATCAATAATCGCAGAGGTTGATATTTCAAGGATAATGACAAGATACGACCAGGGCTGGGTAAGCTGCAAAACCGACAGTCTCGAAGAAGCAGTCGCCATCGCCCGCAAAAAGCTCGCCGAGAAAGCCCCCTGCGCCATTGCATACCATGGCAATATCGTGGATCTGCTGGACTACCTCATCGCACACGATATACACGTTGACCTGCTTTCCGACCAAACCTCCTGCCACGTCCCCTACGACGGAGGCTATTGTCCGCAGGGGATCAGCTTTGAAGAAAGAACAAGGCTTCTGGCGGAGGACAAGGAGACGTTTGTTAAGCTCGTAAACGCTTCGCTTATAAAGCATTATCACTGCATACAGGCGCTCAGCGAGCGTGGAACCTACTTCTTTGATTACGGAAACAGCTTCCTGAAAGCGGTATATGACGCAGGCGTAAAGGATATATGCAAAAACGGCTTTGACGAAAAGGACGGTTTCGTATTCCCCTCCTATGTTGAGGATATTCTCGGCCCGCAGCTTTTCGACTTCGGTTACGGCCCCTTCCGCTGGGTATGCCTCAGCGGCAAGCAGGAGGATCTCGATATGACCGACAAGGCGGCAATGGAGTGCATCGACCCCGACAGACGTTATCAGGACAGGGACAACTACGTCTGGGTACGAGACGCAAAGAAAAACAAGATGGTCGTCGGCACGAAGGCAAGGATACTGTATCAGGATGCAATGGGACGCACCAAGATCGCTCTCAGGTTCAACCAGCTTGTAAGGGATGGCGTTATCGGTCCCGTAATGCTCGGCAGAGATCATCATGATACCGGCGGAACGGATTCCCCCTTCCGTGAGACCTCCAACATCAAGGACGGCTCCAATATTATGGCAGAAATGGCAACACAGTGCTTCGCCGGCAATGCGGCAAGGGGCATGAGTCTGATCGCCCTCCACAACGGCGGCGGCGTAGGTATCGGTAAGTCCATAAACGGCGGCTTCGGCATGGTCCTCGACGGAAGCGAACGTGTCGATACCATACTCTCCATGTCCATGCCGTGGGATACCATGTGCGGCGTTGCAAGGCGTGCATGGGCAAGGAATGAAAACTCGATTGCAACCGCAAAGGAATACAATGAGGTCAACAAAACTACCGACCACATCACCATTCCCGAGCTGGCGTGCAGCGAACTTATAAAGAAAACCGTTGAAACAAAATAAGCATAAAAATATTATCGGAGGAACTGAAAAATGGCAAAAATAGTAGAATGCATCCCCAACATCAGCGAAGGCAGAAGAACCGAAGTAGTCGAAGCCTGCATCGGCGTAATCAGAGAAGTCCCCGGTGTTATACTTCTCGACTATTCGTCCGACCCCAGCCATAACAGAAGCGTTATCACCATGGTCGGCGAGCCCGAGCAGGTCGCCGAGGCAGCTTTCCGCCTTGCAAAAGCGGCACGTGACAACATCGATCTCACCGTTCACACCGGCGAGCATCCCCGTATGGGTGCTATCGACGTAATTCCCTTCGTTCCGATCAAGGAAATGACCGTTGCCGAATGCGTTGAGCTTTCCAAGACCGTTGGTGAGCGCATTGCCAACGAGCTCGAGATTCCCGTGTTCCTCTATGAAGATTCCGCAAGCGCACCGCACAGAAAGAACCTTGCCTCCATCCGCAAGGGACAGTTTGAAGGCATGGCTGAAAAGGTTCACGAGGACGACTGGCATCCCGACTTCGGCGGTGAGCGCATCCACCCCACCGCAGGCGTTGTAGCCGTCGGCGCACGCGCTCCTCTCGTGGCGTACAACATTAACCTCAGCACCTCCGACATAAAGATCGCCGACAAGATCGCAAAGATAATCCGTGAAAGAAGCGGCGGCTTCCGTCACGTCAAGGCGCTCGGCGTTATGCTTGAGGACAGGAACATTGCGCAGGTTTCCATCAATATGTGCAACTATGAAAAAACCCCGCTTTACAGGGTGTTTGAGCTTGTACGCATCGAGGCCGCCCGCTATGGCGTAACGATAACCGGCTCCGAGATCATCGGTCTTGCCCCCATGAACGCCCTCATCGACACAGCCGAATACTATCTGCAGCTTGAAGGCTTCTCAAAAGCGCAGGTGCTTGAAAACAGGTTGATGTAAAGCCCGGGGATAACGATGTCAGCGACAAAAGTCATAATTAACATAGGTATGCTTGCCACCGCCAAGGGCTCATCGGCTAAGTCCGGAAGCGCTCAGGGCGATGTTGCGCTTTTGGAAAATGCCTACATAGCGCTGGAAAACGAGCTTATACTCGATGTTGGCACGGGCGAGGTTCCAAGCAATCTTTTGACCAAGGACACGGTTGTGATCGACGCCGGAGGACAGCTCGTTACCGCAGGGCTCGTCGATGCGCATACCCACCTTGTGTTCGGCGGCTGGCGTGAGCATGAGCTTGCACAAAAACTAAAGGGCGTTGCATACCTTGACATATTAAAAAGCGGCGGCGGCATACTCTCCACCGTCAGAAGCACCCGACTTGCCACCGAAGATGAGCTCGTCCAAAAGACAAATGCGGTGCTTGAAACCATGCTCACCCTCGGAACAACCACCGTTGAGGCAAAAAGCGGCTACGGGCTTTCGCTTGACGACGAAGTAAAACAGCTCAATGCAGTAAAGCGTCTGAACTCCATGCAGCCCGTGGAGCTTGTATCCACATTCATGGCGGCCCACGCCGTACCGACCGAATACGCAAATGACAGAGAGGCATATATCAGGCTCGTCACCGACGAGATGCTCCCCTACGTTGCGGAAAACAAGCTTGCGGAGTTTTGCGACGTATTCTGCGAAACCGGCGTATTCTCCCCCGAGGAGTCGGAAAGGATACTCAGCAAAGCACAGTCGCTCGGAATGCGTGCGAAGATCCACGCAGACGAGATAGATGCCATTGGTGGCTCGGAGCTGGCGGGCCGCATCGGCGCCATAAGCGCGGAGCATCTTATCGCCGCAACCGACAGCGGCATAAAGAGCCTCGCCGACGGCGGCGTTATCGCCGCACTTTTGCCCGCAACATCTTTCTACCTCGGAAAGACCTTTGCTCCCGCAAGGCAGATGATCGAATCCGGTGTCCCTGTTGCGGTCGCAAGTGACTTCAATCCCGGCTCCACCCCGAACCTCTCCCTGCAGCTCGCAATGAACATAGCCTGCTTCAGGTACAGAATGACACCCGAGGAGGTTTTAACCGCCGTAACGCTGAATGCGGCGGCGGCCATTGGCAGAGCCGACAGCATAGGCACGATAGAAAAGGGTAAGCAGGCGGACATTATCATTTGGGACTCGCCGAATCTTGACAGGATTTTCTATCGCTACGGCGCCAATCAGGTAAAAACAGTTATTAAAAAAGGAGAAATCAAAGCAATGGACGGAAGAATAATCGACGAAAGCAAGCTCGCCACTATGCGGGTCTGTGACTTTATAGAGCTGGTTGCATCCGACGCTCCCGCACCCGGAGGCGGCTCCGTTTCCGCAGTGGCCGGCGCAATGGGCATCGGACTTGCCGCCATGACCGCAAAGCTCACCATCGGCAAGAAAAAATATGCCGAGGTTGAGGAGCTTATGAAATCCATAGTGGAAAAGGCTGCACCGTTTGTCGGGTGCATGACCGAGGGCATTGACCGTGACACGGACGCCTACAACGTTGTTGCTGACGTGTTCAAAATGCCTAAGTCCACCGACGAGGAAAAGGCTGCGAGAAAGGCCGCAATGCAGGCAGGTCTCAAGGGTGCGGCGCAGGTTCCGTTCGATCTGCTCCTGAACTGTGAAAAGGCATTGGAAATACTTACCGAGTGCGTCGGTACGATAAACTCCAACTGCTATTCCGACCTCGGTTCGGGAGCTGCGAATCTCCGCAGTGCCGCACAGGGGGCATGGCTCAATGTTTTGATAAACGTCGGCGGCATAGCCGATGAAGCGTTCGTTTCCGACCTCCTCACGAGGGGCAAAGCCGCTATCGACCATTGCTACGAGCTTGCCGACAAGGCTTTCAACGATGTCGAGCTTCTGATAAAGGGCTGACAGCAGCAACTAAAAAAGGGTCTGTACCGATACAGGCCCTTTTGTTTCGTTTTATGCAGTATGTTTTACTCGGCGATCTCCAGCGCAAGCTCCATCATCTGGGTGAAGGTATTCTGACGCTCCTCGGGCGTGCATCCGTCACCGACAAGGGGTCTGTCGGAAATGGTGCAGATACAGAGTGCATTCTTTCCTGCCCTTGCAGCGTTCATGTAGAGAGCCGCACTCTCCATCTCGACCGCAAGCACTCCCATCTTCTGCCAATCGGTAAGGCTGCCCTCGTAATCATCGTAGAAGGTGTCGGACGAATAAACATTGCCAACCATATAATCGAGGTTCATCTTCTCCGCCTGCTCGACCGCCTTTCTGAGGAGCTTGAAGCTCGCAATGGGTGCATAGGTTCCGGGAAGCTTATACTGCGCCGCATAGTTTGAGTTGGTGCAGGCACCCTGACCGATAACTATCGAGCGAAGCTGCAAATCCTTGTGTATAGCACCTGCGGAGCCGATTCTGATTATGTTCTCAACGCCGTACATATTGAAAAGCTCATAGGAATAAATGCCGATGGAGGGCATTCCCATGCCGCTTGCCATTACGGAGATTCTTTTTCCTTTATAATATCCCGTGTAGCCCTGTATTCCCCTTACGTTGTTGACAAGCTTTGCATCCTCCAAAAAGGTTTCTGCAATGAATTTTGCACGAAGCGGATCGCCGGGCATCAAAACCGTCTTTGCGAAATCGCCAATATCTGCTGTGTTATGCGCTGTGCTCATAATTTACCTCCAAGCATTGATGAAAATATTATAATCCACTCTCCGCATTCGGTCAACGCCCATTTTCCCAATTCCCTCCAAGTTGCCTATGGCGATTGACGAAAAAATATGATAACATAATATAAACAAACGACAAGGAGCAGATAATATGAACTACATCGTTAAAATCGACGGAATGGGCTGCGGACATTGCATAAAGCGAATTGAATGCGCATTGGGAGACCTCGGTGCAAGCATAGATAAAGTTGTCCTCGGCGAAGCGATATTCAGCTATGACGGTGATGAAGCCGCAGTAAGGGAAGCAATCGAAGATCTCGGATTCGATGTGGTATCCGTGAGCGTCAAGTAATGGAGCGTTCCGGAAAAAAAGTTATACTCGGAATGTCCGGCGGTGTCGATTCATCCGTCGCCGCTCTGCTTTTGAAGGAGCAGGGCTATGACGTCATAGGCGTTTTTATGAAAAACTGGGAGGAAGAGGACGAAAACGGCGTATGCATGGCCTCCAGAGACTATGACGATGTCAGAAGTGTGGCGGAACAAATAGGTATCCCCTACTACACCGTAAACTTTGCAAAGGAGTACAGGGAGCGTGTTTTTTCGCTCTTTCTTGAGGAGTACAAAAAGGGCAGAACGCCGAATCCCGACGTGCTGTGCAACTGCGAGATCAAATTCAAAGCCTTCCTCGACTTTGCGATGGGGCTCGATGCCGATATGCTTGCAACCGGCCATTATGCAAGGCTCGACCGCAGCGGCGGCGACGTAAAGCTGATGCGTGCGCTTGACAAGAATAAGGACCAAACGTATTTTCTCGCAGGTCTTTCCAAAAACCAGCTTGAAAGGGTTTTGCTCCCCATAGGCGATCTTCAAAAGCCCGAGCTTCGCAAGATTGCAGTAAATGCGGGACTGTCAACCGCTCTGAAAAAGGATTCAACCGGAATTTGCTTCATCGGAGAGCGCAACTTTAAACGGTTTTTGATGCAGTATCTGCCCGCAACGCCCGGAAACATTGTAACGCTGCAAGGCGAAGTCATCGGGCGCCATGACGGATTGATGTACTACACGCTCGGGCAGCGCAGAGGGCTTGGTATCGGCGGCAGAAAAGAAGGAAGCGGCGAAAGCTGGTTTGTAATCGGCAAGGATTTGGAGAAAAATCAACTTGTCGTTCAGCAGGGCGAGCACGAGGAGCTGTACTCTACAGCGCTCACTTGCGGCAGCGTCAGTTTTATTTCCGGCGAAGCTCCCGCAAAGGTGTTCAAATGCACCGCAAAATTCCGTTACAGACAGCCCGACCAGAGCGTCACCGTGTCAATGCACTCAAGCGGCTGCACCGTGGACTTTGACGAGCCGCAGCGTGCCGTTACCCCCGGACAATGGGCGGTTTTCTATATGGACGACATTTGCTTGGGCGGCGGTCCAATAGACGAAACCGCACCGCTTAAAAAATTCGTCATGCCATAACAGGAGGTCAGATGTTAAAGGAGTATTCAATAACCGGTATGAGCTGCGCCGCCTGCTCGAATGCGGTAGAGCGTGCCGTCAAGAAGGTTTCCGGCGTAAACGCCGCTCATGTGAGCCTTGCCGCCGAGAAGCTGCGTGTCCGAAGCGATTCCGATCTATCCGAGGCCGTATTTGCCGCCGTAAAAAAGGTAGGCTTTGGCATCACCCATGCCCAAAGCGCAAAAAAACAGTCCGCAATAGACAAAGAGAGGCGGCTTAGGCAGGCGAAACTGCATAAACGGCGGCTGATAGTTGCGGCAGCTTTTACCATCCCGCTTTTTTATCTGTCGATGGGTACGATGATAGGCTTACCCTCTCCCATCACGCCCGAAACTCCTCTGCTGTTTGCGCTGGCACAGCTGCTTCTCCTCATACCTATAATAATCGCAGGTCGGCATTTTTACGTAAGAGGTATATCTGCGCTTGTAAAGCTGCACCCTAACATGGACTCACTCGTTTCCGTCGGAACGATAGCTTCCATGGTGTATTCGCTCTATTCCGTTTTCCTGATCGTCAGCGGCGACAGGCATGCCGCACACAACCTGTACTTTGAATCCGTCGGGGTTATAATCACGCTCGTAATGCTCGGAAAATACTTTGAGATGCGAGCCAAAGCAAAGACCAACGATGCCCTTGACGCACTTATAAACCTCACCCCCGACACGGCAGTCGTGATAGACCCAAACGGCGAGCAGCACGAAGTAAGTGTTTCGGAAATTCTTCCGAAAGACCTTCTGTTCGTAAAGCCCGGCGCATCCATCCCCTGCGATGGCATAATCATCAAAGGCTCAACAAGCGTTGACGAATCAATGCTCACCGGCGAAAGCCTGCCGGTCGATAAAGCCGTCGGTGATAATGTAACTGGAGGCAGCATAAATCTCGGCGGCGCATTCGTTTTCAAAGCCGAACAGGTCGGCGAGGATACGATGCTTTCATCCATGATCGCTCTTGTCGAGGAGGCGCAAAGCGTAAAGCTGCCCATCGCAAGGCTCGCCGACAAAATAAGCGGTATATTCGTACCCACGGTTGCGCTTATTGCCCTTATCAGCGGCATACTATGGCTCGTGTTAGGCGAAACTCCTCTTCATGCGCTGAAGGTCTTTGTTTCCGTGCTTGTCATCGCCTGCCCCTGTGCGCTCGGGCTTGCAACACCTACGGCAATAATGGTCGGAACGGGACGCTGTGCAAAGGAAGGCATACTTATAAAGGACGGAACAACTCTCGAAACAGCAGGCAAGCTTAAATGCATTGCTTTCGATAAAACGGGTACGCTCACCGAGGGAAGTCCCGTGGTAACGGATATTATACCCATCGGCACGGACGAAACCGAGATGCTCACGCTGTTTGCTTCTGCCGAAATGCTGTCCGAGCACCCTCTCGGCAAGGCTGTGACGGAGTGCGCCGTCAAGAGACAGCTTTCGCTGATACAGCCGGACAGCTTCATCGCCCTTTCCGGCATGGGCGCAAAAGCCACGGTAAACGGCTCCGAGATACTTATGGGGAAGCCCGCCCTCATGCAGGAAAACGGCATTGATATGGACGATGGCATAACGGCCGAACTCAATGCGCTCGAAGCACAGGGCAAGACCTGTATGCTCATGGCAAGGGACGGTGTTCTCACCGGAATGGTCGCCGTATCCGATTTGATAAAGCCCAATGCGGACAAGCTCATAGAAAAGCTGCACTCTATGGGCGTCAAAACCGTCCTCATAACGGGCGACAACGAGGGCACGGCAAGAACGATAGCATCGCAGGCAGGCATAGAAGAAGTGCGCAGCAACGTTTTGCCCAAGGATAAGGCTGAAATAATCAAGCAGCTTCAATCCCGGTACGGCTTGGTCGGAATGGTCGGCGACGGCATTAACGACGCCGTTGCCCTTGCACAGGCGGATGTGGGATTTTCATTCAATACCGGCACTGACGTCGCCATGGCCGGGGCGTCGATAATAGTGATGCACAAAAGCATCCTCGGCATATCCGACGCTGTTTTGCTGTCAAAGCGCACAATGCTCACAATTAAGGAAAATCTGTTTTGGGCGTTTGCCTATAACTGCATAGGCATACCGATAGCCGCAGGCTTGCTGTATGCCTTCGGCGGGCCGCTGCTTAATCCCATGATAGCCGCACTTGCAATGAGCTTCAGCTCCGTAACGGTGCTGCTAAACGCACTAAGGCTGAAAATCGTTAAAGTGTAAAGTTTAATCTCATATCCAAAGCAGCCAAAATCAAACCGGCTGCTTTTTTCCTATCTGCACGTTTCTTGCATAATGGAAAATGTATTGCTGTATTATGCCCGAGTACTGCCCGAGCGACTTCACCTTCTCCTCCATTTCCTTCTTGGTTGGCTCTTGGCGGTCAAAGTACAGCTCCTTCATAGCACGCCCCATCCATACGTCTATGGGAAACGCATCGGTATGCCCGAGCGAGAAAAGAAGCACGCAGTCTGCAACCTTCGGCCCCACCCCGGGAAATTTGAGCAGTTCCCGCCTTGCCTCATCAAGGGGAATTGACCTAAGTTTTTCAAGATCATAGCCATCGGCGATAATCTGTGCCGACTTTTTTATAAACGGCGCTCTGTACCCCGTCCCTATAGACGTCAGTTGCTCCTCCGTCAACGCGCATACAGCCTCGGGTGTGGGAAAGGCATAGTACGGATAAACACCCTCACGGTACTCGCCGGCAAGAACGCACAGCCTTTCAATTATTCCGCTAATACGCTTTATATTGTTGTTTGCTGAGATTATGAACGATATAAGCGCTTCAAACGGCGGCTGGTTAAACACCCTTATGCCGAGCGAATACGGCACGCAAACGCTCAATATGTCATCATCGGCAATAAGCCTCTCAATGCTTTCGTAGTTCCTCCCGAGGTCAAAATAATTGATCCAAAAGCCTATGTCCGCCTCATCGCACGGTTCGAGAATGAGCGATTGCCCGTTTTGTTTAAGGAGCATTGGTTTATCGCCTACGACTCCGAAAATGCCCCGATCCGTGTTTTTCCAGCGGAACGCCTGTCCGCACATACACGAAGCGGCGGCATCGAAGTGAGACACCCCACGTATCTCGATCCTTTTATCCGAATGAATTATGTCCATACATAACCTCATAGCCAACGTTTTTTATTCATTATATACCATCACGCTTGAAAGCAAACGGCGATTATGATAATATATTGAAAAACAGCGGAGGTAAATTTATGCTCATACTCAAAAACGGAAACGTAAAAACCATGGTAAGCGATGACTTCATCGGCGATGTTGCCGTGGAAAACGGTAAAATCATAGCCGTCGGTGAAAATCTCGACTTCCCCAATGCCGAGATCATCGACGTTGCAGGCATGACGGTCATGCCCGGAATAATCGACGCACACTGCCACATCGGTATGTGGGAGGACGGAATCGGCATGGAAGGCTCCGACGGAAACGAATGTACAAATCCCTCCACGCCCGAGCTTCGTTCGATAGACGGTATCAACCCCTTCGACAGATGCTTTAAGGAAGCGGCAGAAAACGGCATAACCACAACCGTGACCGGTCCCGGCAGTGCAAACGTCATCGGCGGTCAGTTCGTTGCAATGAAAACGTTCGGAAGCTGCACCGAGGATATGATTTTAAGGTTCCCCCTCGCCATGAAGGCGGCATTTGGCGAAAACCCCAAGCGTGTTTACGGACAAAAGCGTGATCCCCAGACCCGTATGGCTATCGCTTCAACGCTTAGAAAAGCCCTCACCGAGGCGCAGGAATATGACCGCAAGCTCAAGGAAGCAGGCGACGATGCGACCAAGCGTCCCGAGCGCAATCTTGCAAAGGAGGCTCTCCTGCCCGTTATAAGAAGGGAAATGCCCCTGAAGATACACTGCCACCGTGCGGACGATATACTGACCGCAATACGCATTGCAAAGGAGTTTGACCTCAAATATACGCTCGATCACTGCACCGAGGGCTATCTTATAACCGACCTTTTGAAAAACGCTATTCGTGAAACGGGCGCAGGAATAATCGTCGGGCCGCTTCTCAGCGACAGAAGCAAAGTCGAGCTCAGAAACCTGTCGTTCAAGGCCCCCAAGGTATTGCACGAGGCCGGCATCGAGTTTGCCATAATGACCGACCACCCCGTGATACCGATACAGTATCTGCCCGTTTGTGCCGCAATCGCCGTCAGAGAGGGACTGCCCGAAGAAACCGCATTGAAGGCAATAACCATAAATGCCGCAAAGATAACGGGTATCGCCGACAGAGTGGGAAGCATAGAGGTAGGCAAGGATGCGGATATTGCCGTATTCACCTCCACCCCACTTGACTTCAGAAGCAGATGCAGGCTCTGCCTCATAAACGGCAAGATTGCCCACAGTGAGCTGTAATGCAGGACGTGTTTGAAGAAAAACGCTCCTGCCGAAAGGCGATGCGGCGTCTGCTCGCCGCACAGGAGCGATCAGAGACGATTGAAAAATCAAATGCCGCTTCATTGGCACTTATATCTCTCGATGCATTCAAAGGTGCAAACACCGTCATGGCATACATGGCAATGAAGCACGAATGCAATCCCGAATTTGCCGTAAAGACCGCAATAGAACTGGGCAAGACGGTCGTTTTTCCTCGCTGCATTGAAAACGGAGGACTTGAGCTGTATGCAGCAAGCCGTCCTGAGGACTTTTCTGTCGGCGCATACGGCATCTTGGAGCCGATACCGGAGCGTTGCCGGCTTGTATCCCCCGCCGAGCTTGATTTTATCATTGTCCCGGGTGTTTGCTTTTCAAAAAAATGCGTTCGACTCGGGCAGGGCGGCGGCTACTATGACCGCCTGCTGAGCTCAACACCTGCGTTCAAATGCGGCTTCTGCTTTGATTTTCAGGTCATGGACGAAGTGCCGCACGAAGCGCACGATGCCGTATGCGACTGTGTTACGACAAACGGATTTACAGTTTTTTCCTGATTAGCTCTGGTATAGAAGCCCGCTGTCCTGCCATACTATTTAATGCAGGATGAAACAATACCTCAAGGCAATGGTCCAAACGGCATTTATATTTATCTTTTTCATAAATGCCGCCATAAACGAAAAGGTATTTTCATCCTTGTGGGAGGTATTTTGCCAAACTCGGCAGAGTACCTCCTTTTTCTGTAAAATATATGAGCCGTAAATGGATAAAACAGCTTGCTTTTTAAGCTGATGACACTTATAATTATGCTGGTTAACGGCGATTTCGGGTCTGTGGTTGAAAACCGATGCCAGTCGCAGGCAAAACGGTCCACGTAACCCGGGCAAAGTACCGGTGAGCATGGTGCGGCTTAGAAGTAAGTCCGTCCGAAGGCGGGTCATCCGCTTTCGAGAAGCCGAGTTGTGAGGGGCGTGAAGCCTATTAGCTAAAGGTTCAGACGGCGAGTGTGGGGGCAAAAACCAGGTCAGCCGAGATTGCGGTAACTAAGAATTTTACCAAGGGGATTTTTCCAAAATGTTTGAAGACAAAACACTCGTTTGTAAAGACTGTGGCGCAGAATTCACGTTCACAGCAGGTGAGCAGGAATTTTACTTTGAAAAGGGCTTCAAAAACGAGCCCGTTCGCTGCAAGTCTTGCAGAAACCAGCGCAAGGGTCAGCGCAACAATGGCGGCGAAAGAGAAATGCACGAAGCAGTTTGTGCAGAGTGCGGTGCAACCACCAAGGTTCCGTTCCTTCCCAGAAACGACCGCCCCATCTACTGCAGCGCATGCTTCCAGGCGCACAAGGGCAACTAATCCCCTTTATCTCGCAAAGGCGAAATGATCGGAATTAGGACGTTATGGAAACTGACGTCAAACCGCACGGCTCCCAACAGCCGTGCTTCTTGTTTGTAAAAATACCCTCCTCCCCTATTTTGTCGTTTGGGAATTTTACTATTGCCAAAGGACGGATTATCGTGTAAAATAGTCGTGCCGTACCAGACGGGGAGCCAGCGGTGTCCTGTACCTGCAATCCGCTATAGCAGGGTTTGATTCCCGTTTTGAGGCTTTTATCTGTGAAGTCGGTGTCAATAAGGGGTGTTGATATTCGGGTTCTGTGCAATCGCCATCTGTGAACCATGTCAGGTCCTGACGGAAGCAGCATTAAGCGGAGCAGGCGGTGTGCCGCAGACTCACCTGGAGGGAGCTACCTGTTGGATTACCATTCATAGCTAACTGTCGAGATTCGGGTGTACGGCTTCTTTTTTACTTAAAGCTCATAAATGTGTCCATAGCTCAGTTGGATAGAGCGTCAGATTCCGACTCTGAAGGCCGCAGGTTCGACTCCTGTTGGACACGCCAAACCCCCATCACTAAAC
>JAEDJH010000096.1 GCA_016296415.1 Clostridia bacterium
TTCCGAGTGCGAGCGATGCCGGAGATTTTGACTTGTCAAAATCCCTTTCCTTTATTACGTCGCCAAGCAGCACCATCGCCGTATTGGTGTTCGGAACCTCCACGCCTATCGCCGCCTTGCCGGGTATGGGCGCCTCTATCCTCACCCTCGGAGCCGCCAGCGCAAGTGCAATGTCATCCGCAAGCGATGTTATCCTGCTCACCCTGATGCCCTGTGCGGGCTGAAGCTCAAAACGTGTTATTACGGGTCCCTGACTGACGTTGATGATTCTTGCCTCGATATTAAAGCTCGCCAGCGTATCAAGAAGCTTTTTCGCCTTTGCCTCGTTTGAGGCCATCGGTCTTTGAGGCTGTTCGGCTGAAACCTTCAGTATGCTCCTCGGGGGGAACTGATACTCCGCAATTTCGGTCGGCACGCCCGCTGCAACCGCCTCTATACTGTTTTCATCCGCCTCGCCGGATGCGTTTTCAACATTTTTTGACGGAGCTGCTTCGCTTGCATAGCCTTCGATTATTATATCCTGTTCCTCGTAGTCGTCGGTTATGGGTGCAGTATCGGCTTTCTCAGCCTCTTTTGCTTTCTTCCCGACCGTTTCAAACAGTCCGCTGTCGGGCAGCACGTCTATATCCTTGGTCTTGTTTTTCTTCCTGACACGCATTTCCTCGGCAAGGGTTTTTTCCGAGCTCTTCGCATTTTCAACATCTTTCTCCGTCTTGTCGTCCGCTTCTTTTTTGCTCAGGGCCGTACGCCTCGACGCACCCTCGAGCAGATCCTCCTCTATGGACGACACGGCGGAGGCTTTTCTGCGATTGGTGCTTTCCTTGGCATCGTATGCCTCAAAGCGCCGTCTGCGCTCCATTCTTGCGGCCGCATCCTTTATCGAAAACTTGGTAAGCACGATGAGCATTATCAAAATCGCCGCAAAGAAAAACACGATTGCGCCCGCATTTCCGATAAGAAGCGTTATGGGGTATGTCAAAAGTGCGCCCGTGACGCCGCCGCCCGTATGGCTTTGTCCGTCCACATACGCCTTTTTGTAATACTCAAACACCTTTATTTCGGACAGGAATGGGCATATAAACAGATGTATCAGCGACAGCACCGCCACGAACAGTCCGAATATAAGCAGACCCTTTTTCATATTCATGGACGGCTCCTGCGACAAAAGCATATACAGCCCTATGCTGAACACCACGAACGGCATGGCATAATACCCTATTCCGAGCACGCCGAACATAAGCGAGCGCAAGCCCTCACCGAGCCAGCCTATACCGTCAATAAACAGACTCAGGCATAAAAATACGCCCAGCGCAACAAGCGCAACGCCGCAGGCATCGTTTTTCACCCGTGACACAGGTACGCTTCCCTTCCTGTTGGTGGATTTTTTTACGCTCGATGACGAGCCTTTTTTATTTGATTTTGATTTATCGTTTGCCGGCATATATAAAACTCCATTCGATTATCTACCGAAGTATTATACTACATTTTCCATAATATTTAAATAGGCGGATAAGCCATAATGCTAAAAGCTTTTTACGCAGATTTTAAGCCCGTTCATCGCCGTCCTTTCGGTTTTGCGATAGCCGTGCCGTTTCCAGAACCCCTCCGCCGAAGATGCGGCGCAAACATATACTCCTGCGCCGCACGTCTTTTCGATTTCACGTTCGGCACACTCTGCAAGCCCGGTTCCGACGCCCTTTAACCTATGCTCTTTTTTTACCCAAAGCTCAAGTATCGTGGCGAAGCCCTTAAGTTCGCAGAATATCGAATCCTCCGCCGCCCACAGCACAAACCCCACGGCTTCATCCAAAACGGCAAAGCGCCCCTCGATCTCTCCCAAGGTCAGCTTCCCGAACACGTATTCGCAAAGCTCGTCCGTTTCCTTTGAGCAATTTGCCCCGTCCTCCCCCTCACGACAGTTCTCCGCCATGAGTTTGAAAAACAGTTTGCTGTCGTCAGGCGTTATTTTTATGTATTCCGTCATTTCCCGTATCTTCAACTCCTCATCCGAACAGTTCATACGCCGCAATAACCCGAAGCATATCCTCGTTAAAATTCCCCCTGCCGTACATATCCAAAAACAAATCGGTATAGGCACTCGTTTTCAGGTTGTACCGCAATGACCAAATCGACCAATACAGGTCGATATGCTTATCGCCTGCACCGGACATATTAAAATCAATAAAGGCGCTGAAGGAGCCGTTGTTTTGGATTATATTCGGCAGGCAGGCATCGCCGTGGATCAGCGTATCGGCGGCAAGCATTTTTTTGCTCGCCTGCATGATCGCCCACGCCTCCTCCTTCGACTTTACCGTATAGCGATCCGTCAGCACAGACTCATCATAACATCCGCCGTCAAAGCTGCCGTTTGCGGAGTCGATATAGCGTCGGTATCTTGATGAAACCGGTGCATCGCCGACGGGCTGCGAATGGAGCCTCAAAAGCGACGACGCAAGAAGCTCGCACAGCTTTTCGGGATTTTGAAGGTAATGCGTGAGATCCTCTCCTACGGCACTTCGGGTAACAAGATAATCTCTGTCTGTCGAAACGCAGGCGATCACCTCAACTCCCAAACCCCTCTCGTAAAACATCTTTGTCAGCTTCGCCTCGTCTGTAAGACTGTGCAGGCTTCCCGTTTTCACATAGTAGCCGGTGTCGATATAATAAACCGACGCATCTGAGCTGCAGCTGCTGTCATACACATTTGCATCCCTAAACAGATGCCTTATTTCTTTGGGAAAGCTGTCTGTATTGACTTGCGTTTTCGTCTTTTTCATTTTCCCTTTTCCGTGAGTATGCACACGTCAGTGAGTATGCACACGTCCATGAGTATGTACACGCTTTTATAAAGAAGCAGGCGCCGGTGGTTCACAGCGCCCGCAATTTTCTT
>JAEDJH010000039.1 GCA_016296415.1 Clostridia bacterium
TTAAAATCGGTGTCCGTCTTGGGTAATCCGCCGTTTTTGATTGAAAACACCGTCGAATATGCTATAATCTTTTAAAAACGGTGCTTTTATGTCGGTAAGCCGGCTGTACGGTGCGGATTTTCAATCTGCCTTTTCGCCGCAGATCCCGTTGACTGTGCAGCTGCGCCGTACCCTCACTAAATTATTCATAAAAGGGGAGCTTATGGATATCTGCGGTTATCCTATATGGGTGGTATTGCTTATCTGTCTGGGCGTGTTTCTGGCCTCCTTTATGGACGCCATAGGCGGCGGTGGCGGCATTATCTCCGTACCCTGTTATCTTCTGGCAGGAATACCCGTGCATTTTGCGCTCGGCACCAACAAGCTGTCATCCTGCATCGGAACCGTGGCCTCCGCCGTGCGCTACGTCAAAAACGGCTGTGTGGACTGGCTTCTTGCCGCCCCGTCCGTAATACTCGCACTCGCCGGCGCTCACGTGGGTACCCGCCTTCAGCTTATAGTAGAGGAGCAGTACCTTAAGTTTCTGCTTTTGCTCATTCTTCCCGTCATTGCGGTCATACTGCTTAAGAAAAAATCGCTTCCCGAGGTGCGGGGAGCTATGAACGAATGGACACGCAGGGCGATCGTCTGGGGCTCATCCATGATAATCGGCACCTATGACGGATTTTACGGCCCGGGAACGGGTACGTTTTTGCTGCTCGCCTTTTGCTGCCTTGCAAAGGTGGATGTCCGCACGGCGTCGGGCAACGTGAAGCTTGTAAATCTCGCCTCCAATATCGGGGCATTGGCTACCTCGCTTTTCGCCGGAAAGGTGCTTGTCCCCATTGGGCTCATAGCGGCGGTGTTTTCCGTCACGGGACAGTATCTGGGTGCCGGACTTGCGCTCAAAAACGGCTCCAAAATCGTGCGTCCGGTAATATTGACCGTGCTTGTGCTTTTGGCGGGAAAGGTACTGCTCGAGCTTTTCGGGGTCATGTAGGCGGAGGATCAGTTTACACAGAGGTAGCTCCATGGGCAAAAAACGTTATGCGATACACAGGGACTTTCGGCTTATGCGGCGGTTCACGCCCGTCGTGAACCGTTTTACCATGCCGCTGGTAAATATCATTATCCGCATGCTGCCGAAATTCACAAGCTCCATGCCGAATGTACGCAGGGAGCGGCTTACGATACCCTCGTTCGACAAAAAGCCCGTTAAGGCATATATGTTCTCCCCGAAGGAGGCTGAGGAAAAGCTGCCCTGCCTTGTTTATTTCCACGGCGGCGGCTTTATGATCAGGGGCGTTTTCACCCACTACACCAACGTACGCCAATACGCAGAGCTTGCACGGTGCAGGGTGCTTTACGTCGATTACAGGCTTGCGCCGAAGCACCCCTTCCCCATACCCGAAAAGGACTGCTTTTTTGCATACAAATGGGCATTGGAAAACGCAGAAAAGCTCGGCATACTGCGTGATTTTATCGCCGTCGGGGGCGACAGTGCGGGCGGAAGCCTTGCCTGCTCGGTCGGCTTGCTGGCAAAGGAGCACGGCTGTCCCCTGCCCTGCTTCATGCTGCTTATTTATCCCGTGATAACCGATGAAATGAACACCGAATCCATGCGGCTATATACCGACACGCCGGCATGGAATGCACGCCTTAACCGCAAAATGTGGGAGCTGTATCTCAACGGTGCGAAGTTTCACCCTCCCTTTGTGCCCGATGCTGCGGCGCCCGCATATATCGAAACGGCGGAGTTTGACTGCCTCCGCGACGAGGGAAAGGCATACTATGACTTTCTTCTTGACTGCGGCTGCCCTGCGGAGCTTAACGAAACAAAGGGCACGCTGCACGGCTATGACTTTTTCCGCCGCAGCCGGATAACCGCGGACAGCATGGTAAAAAGAGTCAATGCACTCAAAAACGCCTTTTACGGAGCAAGCCAAAACTCCTCCGATGCCTGATGCGGCGCACCGCTTATATGTAAAATAAACTTTACTTTTTTGCCCGTTCGGTATTGACAAGTGCTTTCCTGTGCCTTAATATGTAAAGTGAACTTTACTTTTGAGGAGGCTGTACCATGGAAAAACGCAAAAAATATATGGCGGACGAGTCGGAAATGTTCGTAAACTTCAGGGCGATGCGCCTGTCGTGGCTTTTTCTCACGCTTATGCTAATCGTATGGAGCTTGTTCGGGCTGATAAAAACGGGCGAACCCGGCATACAGTTTTTGATACTTTGCGTAAGCACCGTCATTTTTTTCACCGCAAAGCTCATCATCACCAAAAAGCTCACCAAGGACGATTCGCCGGAGGACGATGCCATTGAAGAATAACGTACGTGCGCTCAGGAAGCAGCGGTCTCTGCGGCAGGAGGACCTTGCGGAGGCGCTCGGCGTGTCAAGGCAGACGGTGATCGCCATCGAGAACGGGCGATACTCCCCGTCGCTCGAGCTTGCGCTGAAAATGGCAAGGTATTTCAAAACCTCGGTGGAAAGCGTGTTTTCGTTGGACGAAGGCGGCGATTTTTGAAGTTTTTGCCCCGATTCTCGCATTGCGAGAGTGATTTCCGCTTTGCGAGGTGGCTTTTTTCTTCGACGCTTTTGTAGAATTTCACCGAAAGCACGGGCCCAAATTGTGCGTTTCGACAAACTTGAAAGGATTTTTGGAACATGGAAAGAAAAACCATCGGAAGTTTTATAGCCGCATTGCGTAAGGCAAACGGTATGACTCAAAAGGAGCTTGCCGACAGGCTGCGGTATCGGACAAGGCGGTCAGACGCTGGGAGTGTGACCAGTGCGCCCCCGACATATCGCCCATACCCGTAATTGCCGAACCGTTCGGCGTGACCTCCGACGAGCTTCTTAAATGATCTTACTGCTTAAGGCATAAACATCCCCCAAACCGACAAAGCCGCCCCGGGCAATGCGTCCGAAGCGGCTTTTTTCATGCGGTTATGAGCGTTTATTTCATCAGCGCTTCCATCTCGTCGATAAGCTCGCCGAACAGCTTGAGAGCGTCGCTCACGGGCTTTGCGGTGGTCATATCCACGCCGGCGATCTTGAGCAGGGTGATGGGGTCGGCGCTTCCGCCGGAGCTTAAGAACTTCAGGTACGCATCAACAGCGGGCTTGCCCTCCTCCAGAATGCGGTTTGCGATGGCAACCGCTGCGGAGAAGCCCGTTGCGTACTGGAATACGTAGAAGTTATAGAAGAAGTGCGGTATGCGCTCCCACTCGAAGCCGATCTCACGGTCGCATACTATGCCGTCACCGTAGTATCTGCAGTTGAGGTCATGATAAACCTTGGTAAGCGCATCGGCGGTAAGGCTTTCGCCCCGCTCCGCCATCTGATTCATGAGCATCTCGAACTCAGCAAACATCGTCTGTCTGTACAGCGTGCCTCTGAAGCTCTCGAGGAAGTGGTTGATAAGGTTTGCCCTCTCGGTCTTGTCGGTCACCTTGTTGAGCAGGTACTTGACAAGAAGCACCTCGTTACAGGTCGATGCGACTTCCGCAACGAAGATAACGTAGTCGGCATATACCGGAGGCTGGTTCTTTATGGAGTGATAGGTATGGAGAGCATGACCCATCTCGTGTGCAAGGGTGAACATGCTGTCGAGCGTGTTTTTATGGTTGAGCAGCACATAGGGATGCGGATCGCCGCCGGAGGAATATGCGCCGCTGCGCTTGCCCTCGTTTTCATATACGTCTATCCAGCGGTTGTTAAAGCCTTCCTTGAGGATGTTTATATAGTCCTCTCCAAGGGGCTTGAGCGCCTCGATAACGGTGGCCTTTGCTTCCTCATAGCTTATTTCCTTGCTTGCGCCCTCGACTATCGGAGCGTAAAGGTCGTACATGTGCAGCTCGTCAAGACCCATCAGCTTTTTGCGGAGCTTGACATACCTGTGCATATAATCCATGTTGTCATGGACGGCCTCGATGAGGTTATGGTAAACGGATACGGGAACCTCGGTGCGTGCAAGCGCCGCCTCCATGGTGCTGTTGTAACGCCTTGCCTGTGCGTAGAACATTAGCTGCTTTACCTGTGCGTCAAGGAAAGCCGCCGTGGTATTTTTGAAGCCCTCGAACGTGTGATAAAGGTTTTCAAACGCCGCTTTTCTGATGTTCCTGTCGGGATTCTCCATAAGCGGAATGTACGAGCCCTGAGTCAGCTTATATACGTTGCCCTTGTCATCGACAACGTCGGGGAACCTGAGGTCGGCGTTGCGGAAAACGCTGCCGATCTGTCCGGGTGCGCCCGCCATCTCGCCCGCCGCCGCAAGGAGCTTTTCCTCTGCGTCGGAAAGGGTGTGCTCCTTCTGCTTGCGGATCTTGGTGAGCTTTCTTTCATAGAGCTTGAGCTCGGGCTTTTTCGCCATGAACTCTGCAAGCGTTTCGTCGGCGATTGCGATTATCTCCGGCACGGCAAAGGCGTCCTCGCTATCGTAGCGAACCACGAAGCTCATTACCTTGCCCCTCATATCCTGATACTTGCTGTTTGCGGTATCCTCATCGGATTTTCTCATCGCATAGTTGGCAAGCAGCTCTATCTTCTGATATGCGTCGTCGCTGAAGGTGAGATAGCCGTAGAGCGCATCGGCACTCAGTCCCAGCGTGCCCCTATAGGAGCCGAGCTTGGATATGAGCGACTGCTGATCCTCAAGATCCTTATACCACAGTTCGTCGGAAGCATACATATCCTCGGTTGCCCAGGTATATTGCTTTTCAACCTCGCTGCGCTTGGGTATGTTCGTTTGAGCCATTGAATATTCCTCCTTTTGGTTATACAGATATTATAGCATACGGTTTTTTCCGTTTCCACGGAAATTTTGCAAATAAAAGCGCCCCACGTTCGCAGCAGGGCGCATAAGCTGTCAGCCTTCGTATTTGACTACGGGTTTTCTTGCCGCCATTACCTCGTCGGGGCGTCCGACGGGCGTGTTGACCGGGCACTGATGTATCGCCTCGGGATTTTCCCTGGCTATCCTCGCTATATCCTTCATGTTGAATATAAACTCGTCAAGCGTCTCCCTCGATTCGGTCTCGGTAGGCTCGATCATCATCGCCTCATGCACTATCAGCGGGAAGTATATGGTCATGGGATGATAACCCCTGTCGATAAGCGCCTTGGCTATGTCGGTGGTGTGTATGCCGTGCTCGAGAAGCTCGCCGGGCTCTATTACGCACTCGTGCATACATATACGGTCATGCGGCACGCCGAAGGTATCCTTGAGGTTATGGAGCAGATAGTTTGCGTTGAGCACCGCATTCTCGCTTGCCTCCCTGAGTCCCTTTCCGCCGAGCGACATGATATAGGCGTATGCCTTCACCATTACGCTGAAGTTGCCGTAAAAGCTCTTTACCTTGCCGATGGAAAGCGGACGGTCGTAGTCGAGCATTGCCGGACCGCCGTGCGAAGCAAGTATCACCGGATAGGGCAGATAGGGTATAAGCTCCTTTTTAACGCCGACGGGTCCCGAGCCGGGGCCGCCGCCGCCATGGGGGGTGGAGAAGGTCTTGTGCAGGTTGATGTGCATCACGTCAAAGCCCATGTCGCCCGGGCGAACGATGCCCATTATGGCGTTGAGGTTGGCTCCGTCGTAATAGAGCAGACCGCCTGCGGTATGGACTATGTCCGCAACCTCCCGTATGTTGCGCTCGAAAAGACCGAGCGTGGAGGGGTTGGTGAGCATAAGTCCCGCCGTGTCGGGGCCTACCGCCGCACGGAGAGCATCCAGATCGACGCTTCCGTCGGGGGCGGACTTGATCTCCTTGATCTTAAAGCCTGCCATCGTAGCGGAAGCCGGATTGGTTCCGTGAGCCGCATCGGGCACGATTATGGTCGTGCGTCCGAAGTCCTGCTTCATCTCGTGGTAAGCCTTGATTATCATCAGACCGGTAAATTCGCCGTGTGCGCCTGCGGCGGGCTGGAGCGTGAATTTGTCCATGCCCGTTATCTCGCACAGACACTGGTCAAGGTGCAGCATCATATCCAGTGCGCCCTGCGCCATGCTCTGATCGGCCAGCGGATGGAGGTCGTTAAACAGCGTTGCAACCTCCTCGTTGATTTTGGGATTGTACTTCATCGTGCAGGAGCCGAGCGGATAAAATCCGTTGTCCACGCCGAAATTGCGCCTTGAAAGGTTCGTATAGTGACGAACGAGGTCAACCTCCGCTATCTCGGGCAGGTTGAGCTTGGCGTCGTTTATCATCCCGGAGGGGAGAAGCTCGTCGGCTTCGGGAACATCGAGCACGGGCAGGTCGTAAGCCCTGCGTCCTTCCCTGCTGCGTTCAAAAATCAAAGGATATTCACTTCTCATGCCAATACCTCCTCAAGTGCGGTAAGCAAGCCGTCAATCTCGTCACGGGTGTTCATCTCGGTCACGCAGAACAGCATTCCCTTATCCTCGCAGCCGTAGTAGCCGAGCCTCATGCCGCCCACAAAGCCCTTTGCCCTGAGCAGGGAGTTTACAAGGATGGGATCCTTTTCAAACTCAACGACGAACTCGTTAAAGAACGGGGTGTCGGGATAGCGCACCTTTATTCCCTTTATGTGCTTCATGCCGTCCATGAGATAATGCGCCTTCTGTATGTTCTGGTTCGCCGTTTCACGCATTCCCATGGGTCCCATGATGGACAGGTACATGCTTGCGGTGATGGCGCAGAGCATCTGGTTGGAGCAGATGTTCGACGCAGCCTTTTCCCTGCGGATATGCTGCTCACGCGCCTGAAGGGTGAGAACATATACCTTGTTCCCCTCGGCGTCGGTGGTAAGTCCGGCGATCCTTCCGGGGAGGTTCCTTATGTACTTTTGCTTTGCACACATAAAGCCGCAGTAGGGGCCGCCGAAGGACAGCGGCATACCGAGGGGCTGTGCATCGCCGACGGCTATATCCGCATCGTAATCGCCGGGGCGTTTGAGCATTCCGAGCGAGATGGGGTTGACGTATGCTACCATGAGCGCCCCTGCACCGTGAACGATGTTCGTTACCTCGTCCATGTTCTCGATATTGCCGAAGAAGTTGGGGCTTGCGGCTATGTAGCCGGCTGCGCCCTCGAGTGCCGCACCGAGAGCCTCGGTATCGGTAACGCCCTTGTCGTTCAGGGGTATCTCTGCTATTTCAACGCCGCCGAAGCGTGCATAGGTGCGGATGGTCTCACGCACATCGGGGGCAAGACCGGCACTTATGAGCACCTTTTTCTTACGCTTTATGTCGGCAAGCATATTCATCGCCTCCGCCGCCGCCGTTGCGCCGTCGTAAACGGATGCGTTGGATACGTCCAGACCCGTGAGGTTGCACATGAGTGTCTGATATTCGAATATCGCCTGGAGCATTCCCTGGCTCATCTCGGGCTGATAGGGAGTATATGCCGTGTAAAACTCGGAGCGCATCAAAAGCTGCGGTATGAGTGCGGGTATATAGTGGCGGTATGCGCCCGCTCCCCTGAAAAGAGGAAGCGATGCGTCGGTGTTCTTGGCATACGCTTTGAAAATGCGCCTTATCTCGGTTTCGCTCATTCCGTTGCCGAGGTCGAGCTCCCTTTTCAGCTTAAGCTCCTCGGGTATATCCCCGAAAAGCTCCTCTATGGAGTTCAAGCCCATGGATTTAAGCATTTCCTCACGCTCTGCCGCCGTATTGGGGACATAGCTTCTCATTGTTTTCGTTTCCTTTCAGAATGTTAGGGTGAAGGTCACAGCCTTACCTTTTTTAACATACCCCCGCAGTTTTGCGAAAATTCCGCAGAACACATCGGGGGTAATTTGCCTGTTTTGGCGGTATTTAACCCCTCTTTCGGGTATCCCGTCGTCAGCGCTTATGCCTCGGAAGCAACGAATGCGTCGTACTCTTCTGCGGTGAGAAGCTCGGACTCGTCGATTTCGTCCGCACGGAACACTGCGATGAACGCCTCATACGGATCGGAGTTGAGCAGCTCGGGAGTTGCGTCAAGCTCCTCGTTGATCTCGATAACCGTGCCGCCGATCGAGGTGTAGATCTGGGAAACGGCCTTTACGCTCTCTACAACTGCAAAGGACTCACCCTCGGCAAAGGTGTCGTCAACGGCGGGAAGCTCGACGAATACGATGTCGCCGAGTGCATCCTGTGCATGGTCGGTAATGCCGATCTTCACGGTGTTGCCTTCGATAAGAAGCCATTCATGCTCTTTGGTGTATTTGCGGTCATTGGGTGTCATTTTGTTTTCCTCCTGAATTTTTATGCTTGGTCAATTATTTGCTCTTTTTATAAAACGGAATGGCAACCTGCTCTGCTTTAAGCTGCCTTCCCCTTATAACGACTGTAAACTCGGCGCAGTTTTCGTATTCCACGTCGATAAGCGCCATCGCATAGCTGCCGGTGAGCGTGGGAACGGGCATACCGGAGGTCACGTGACCTATCTGCCTGCCGTCCGCCCAAACCTCTGCGTGCTCACGCATGATGCCCTTGTCAACAAGGCGCAGACCGATACGGGTGCGCTTTTTGGGTGCCTTGAGCGCTTCGAGTCCGATAAAGTTTTCCTTTTTAAGCTTGATGGCAAAGCCAAGACCTGCCTCAACGGGGGTTATATCCCTCTCAAGCTCGTGTCCGTACAGGGGCATTCCCGCTTCAAAGCGGAGCGTATCCCTTGCGCCGAGACCGCAGGGAAGTATGCCGTATTCCTTGCCCGCCGCCATCAGCGAAGCGTGCAGCCTTGCGCCGTCCTCCGCCTTGCAGTAGAGCTCAACGCCGTCTTCACCCGTGTAGCCCGTTACGGATACAAGGCAGTCAACGCCGGCAACCTTTATGCTTTCGGCAAAGGTGTAGTTTTTGGTGGGGAGGGTTCCCTCAACGCCCGCTGCGGTGAGGACTTCGTTGAACAGGGGGCCCTGAAGCGCAAGCTGCGCCCAGCCCTTGGACTGGTTTTCGAGCCTTACGTCACCGAAGGTATGTGCAGCGAACCATTCGTAGTCCTTGTCGGTGTTTCCTGCGTTAATAACGAGCAGATACCTGTCGTCCTCGATTTTGTAAACGAGAATATCGTCCACGGTTCCACCGTCCTCGTAGCAAACGGGGGAATAGCGTACCCTGCCGGGGGTCATGGAGGTTATGTCGTTGGTGACGAGCCTCTGAATAAATTCAAAAGCATCCTTGCCCTCGACCATTACCTCGCCCATGTGCGAAACGTCGAACAGACCGACACGCTCGCGGACTGCCTTATGCTCCTCGACTATCGAGGAATACTGCACCGGCAATGCCCATCCGCCGAAATCGACCATCCTGCCGCCCAAAGCTATATGGGTTTCATAAAGCGGTGTTTTTTTGAGATTTTCCATTGTTGTTTCACCTTTCTGGCGGATTTGACCTATATACCGTAAGCCGTCGTTGTCCGCCCCGACGACAGATATTAAAACATAAAACGCCGAGCCATACCGAATGCGATATTCCGTATGCCTCATACATCACACATGGCAATTATATAGAAGCCTTTGGCATATTTCAATATAAAAGCCAAATAAATCGGTTATTTTCTTTTTACATCGGCATATACGGGCAAATTCATCAAAGCTCCTTGAGCACGAGGAACGTTTCCCCCGGATTTAAGCCCGTCGCAATGCGTATTACCCTCGGGTGCCGCCGGTATTCGCTCCTCACCATATCCCGAAGCTCCGTGCCGCCGTGACAGCCGTGAATAATGCGCACACGATACACGCCGGAGTCCGCTTTTCTCAGGCATGCGTCGATATGCTGCTTTGCGCCGCGCTTTGTGCAGCCGTGTATGTCAATGTCAATAAAACCGCTGTTCGTCAAGTTATTTTACACAGGTAAAAAGGGTATATGCAAGCGGAATTTCCGCAATGCCCCAAAACAAAAGCGGCTCCTTTTCCGCACGGCCGAGCGCCGGCGCTTCATAAACAAAAGAGCACGCCCATATTCGCTTTATTCCGAGGCTCTTTCGCTCATTGCCCCGTATGCAACCTTGACCGCCTCGTCGCTTATGCTGCAGCGAAGGACGTATATCGGTACGGCCTTTATAAGCTCGTCAAGCTGGACAAGCAGGGCGTCAATGCCGCTTTTGGAGGCTATTCTGTGCAGAGTTTGCCTGAACAGTCTGTCAAACGCCTCTTTGGGCTCCATGCGCTCGATGCTGTTTTCGTTGCTGCGCTCCAGAAACGCTATCGCTTTAAGCGGCGCCTTTATGTTGTTTCCGATATTCTTTTCGCCGCACCACGGCGTGCCGTACGCATTGAATACGCCGTCCATGCGCCTTATGATGGGTTTGTCGTCGTTGATTATGGCGGCACGCTCCCCAAAGTGCTTCAGCCACAGCGCCGCATGGGTGGATTTTCCCACGTTGCAGTCGCCGGAGAACAGGTACGCCTCACCGTCAACGGCAACGGCGGAGCTGTGCAGTACAAAGCCGCCAAGCTCCAATATGGCATAGTTAAAGTTCTGCCCCGTGCAATAATGCTCTATCGTTTCCGATGACAGCCGCTGCATAAACGGGTTTCTGCCCTGCCTCATTGCGGCGATCTCGCCTTCTGACATTGAAAGCGTCATAATGGGTTCGCCCTGCGAAACCTCGTAATCCCTCGTCATTCGCTCAAGCCTGTCGTACCTCGCCTCAACGATAACATTCATATCGGCAATACGGCAAAGTCTTTTACAAATATTCGGCATAAATCACAACTGCATCCCGAAAAAAATCGGCGATGTCCTTTCACAATCGAATGATGACCCAAAAAGCGTGCTTCCGCTTTTCACAAAACGCCACCTGAATTTTACCATCCCTGCGGTGCTTCCGTCAAACCCCTGCGGTCGGATATATCAAATTTATTTTGCCGACGGGCTTACTCCCCCGGCTCCTCCTCCGCCGCAATTATTTCGAAAAACTCCTCGTGACCGAGCTTTGACAGCTCATGCGTCGAGCAATCCCCGAACTTTTCGTCATACATACATATCGAGCCGAAGTCGCAGTAGGTGCATTGGCTTCTGTCGCCCGTTTTTTTCGGCCTTACATCGGTGTTGCCCTGCATTATGCTTTGGAGCGTTGCGGCCGCCTTCTTCTTTGCAAAGCCGACAATCTCCTCCATCTCGGTCGGGGAAACGAGGCTCCCCGTATAGCCGCCGTCCTTCTTCTTCACGTCAATGATATTTGAAGCCTTTTCAAAGCGCTCCGTTGCGTCAATGACGTCGAGCCTGTTCACCGTCACGCCCTGCAGCATGAAGCTTTTGAACAGCTCTTCCTTCAGCTCCTCCTTTTTTATGCGCCTCATATCGAGCATTTTCTGCCTTACGCCCATGTAGTAAAGCCCCGCTGCGCACGCCGCCTCGTCCGCCGCAAGCATAGCCGCCACGTACAGCGGGAGCTGAAGCTGAAGCCCGTTGTACATCTCGGAGAACATAAAGTCACGCCCGCCCGATTTATAATCAATTATGCGGTAATTATTCTTTTCGCCGTCAAAAAAGCTGTCCGCTCTGTCGATTTTGCCCGTTATCAAAAACTCCGTGCCGTCGGGCAGCTCAAGCCGAAGCGGAGGATATGCCCCGTTTTCGCCGAACTCTATCTCCGTCTGCAGGGGGCGGAACTCGCCCCTCGCTATCTGCATCACAGTGGCAAGCGCCGCCGCACGGATGGTGTTTTTCATCATGCCGCATCTTGCCTTCAGCCGCTCGGACGAAAGGAATATGCCGTTGTTGTGCGTTTTTTCAAGCTCATCCAGGATCGGGTTTAGCAGCCTCGGCACATCCTCCTCCGTAAGCTCGGCAAAGTCCGTTTCGCTCTCCAGCACGCTTTTTATGAACATATCGAGCGCATCGTGGTAGAACTTGCCCTCATCCGTTTTTCGCTCGGTAAACTCCTCCCTCGGGCGAAGCCTTAAACCGTAGCTCATGAAATGCTTGAACGGGCAGGCGTTGTACGTTTCAAGCCTCGATGCGCTGCCCCTCATGCTTTTGCCGTAAAGCTCCGCCGCAAGCTCACTGCCGAACGGCTCCTCGGAAACACGGAAAAACAGGGCATTTTCGACCATCGCCATCATATCCTTATACTTTTCGTTGGAGGCGTACCATCTGTAAAGCGCCGCCAGATCGCCGTCCGCCGTGCCCGTGTCCGCAAGCCGCCTTAACCCGAAAACGAGCTTCCTCGCCGCCGCCTCGGTATGGTTGGGGGTGCTTTCGTCCCTTATGCTGTTTCTTTCGATTATCCCGTTTTTGAAGATCGTGCGTACCCCGTCCAGCACCGACGAAGCGGGCAGTTTATCGTCGCCGCTTCCCGGCGTATATGACAGCCACAGTTTGTCCTTCGCCTTGGTGAGTATGCTGTATGCGGAAAACAGGTTCGTGTTCGCCCTTTCGCCGGAATTTTCCCACACCGACAGGTCGCAGGACTTCAAAAACTCAAGCTCGTCGTCCGTCATTATATCGTTGTCGATCGCGTGCTTCGGGAAAAGCCCCTCTCTGCACCCCAAAACGAACAGCCGGCTTATGCCGAAGGCACAGGTCCTTTCCACGTCGCCCGTCAGCACGCAGTCCACCATCGAAGGAATTATCCCGATCTCATAGGACGAGAAGCCCTCCTCCAAAACCCCCAAAAAGCGCTTTGACGACATGGCGGTGTCCCCGAATATGGCATGGATCTGGTCCATAAGCTCCAGCGTCACCTGCCACGCCTGGTCGTTGGTGTCCGCAATATGCACAAGCCCCGACTCCCTTAGCTCCCCGCTCTTTTTGAGCACCTTGTCATATACGTCCATATCGGCAAGGTAATCGTACAGCGCTTCGGTCTTTGCCGCCGCATCCTTCGCCTTTTCAAGCCGCTTTTTCAGCATAAGCATCGGCTCGACGAGCCTGCGCCTTAACGCCTCAAGCTCCCCGCCGTCCTCGCAGTCGATCTCATTGAGTATGCGTTCGTTTTTTATGCCGAATTTGAGCAGATGGTTTTCAAAGCGTTCGCATACATCCTCATTCTCGGATACAAGTCCCGTTTTCACCATGCTCATTATGTCGTCATAGGCGTATCTTCCGGTTATACACCTCATTGCGCCCAAAAGAAGCTCCGCTATCGGATGATTCGTCAGCGGCGTTTTTATATCGACAAAGGCCGGTATGCCGTACTTTTGCAGCGATTGCCCGAGCGCCGGCGAATAGCCTGCCGGATCGGTCATTATCACCGCCATCTCGGAAAACGGCACACCCCTTTTCGCCTCGCCCACTATATAGTCGCACACGGCGTCGGTTTCCGCCGCAATGTCCGTTGCGGTATAGACGGTTATGTTATCCGCCCTGCCCTCGTATTCGACGGGTGGAAAGGCGAACAGGTGCTTTTCCAAATGGCACAGCGCCGCATCATAGCCCATGTCGGAGGTTTTTTCGGTGTATTCGGTCTTTACCGTCAGGCCATGCTCCTCCGCCATCCTTACAAGGCGAAGATATGCGGCACGCTTCGATGAAAAAATGTCGTATGAGCCCTTTGCGCTATCCGGATCCATGCACACCGAAACGGTCATGCTCCCGGCAATGCTCATCAGCTCATCCATCACCCTGTATTTTTGCTCGGTAAGGAACTCAAAGCCGTCAACATACACGTGCATTCCGCAAAACGACGAGCGTGAAAGGCGTTCGATGAGCGCATTTATCTTGTCCTCGCTGTCCATATAGCGGCTTTCAAGCTGCTTTTCAACGCCCTCGTATATGAGTGCAAGATCCTCCAGCTTCAGCCTCAGCGCCTCGGGCGCACGCCTTGCCGCCGCCAAAAGTAGCTCCGGCGTTATAACGAAGCGCTTGAAGCGCATAAAAAGCCTGTCAAGGCGGTCGGGCATACCGTGCTTTTTGGCTACCTTGCCATAGACCTTGAGCCTGCTTTCGTTTTCGTCGAGCACCCTTCTTACGACCATGCGCTTGCCCTGGTGCGAAAGGAAGACACGGTTGTCGCCGGTTTCCCTCAAAACGCTGTCGGCAAGCGACATGAACGAATGCACCGCCGTGCCCATCATTCCGAATTTTGTGCGTGAGGCCAGCATTTTTTCGCACTCGAACGTGAACTGCTCGGGGACGATCATCATCGCCCTCTCGCCGTTTTCGAGATGCCGCATTACCCTTTCCATTATCGTCGTGGTCTTTTTTGAACCGGCTCTGCCGGCGATGAACGTAAGCTCCATTTTATAACCCGTCTTTCAAACTCTATGCAGCTTGATTATACCATACCGCCGCCTGCTCCGCACGGCTTTTATGCCGCCGTAAATAAAAAAAGCCCCGTGGGGCAGACCTTTGCAAGCAAAGAAACTTCGGGACCGCTTTATGGGGCTGCTGCAAGCCGCAAAAATGGGGCGTTTTGGTTTTATGCGCTTAAACGTTTTTTTGGGGGTCGGTTAAAAGCTTGTCCTCTCGGGCGCAAAACCCGGCTTTTCCACTCAGTCCGCAAGTCTCACTGCAAATCCAAAGCTTCCGTCATCGCCCGAGTAACACAGCGTTTTCCTATATATCGTTACCTCCACATAGGCGACACCGTCCACGATGTTGACCACCCCGTCGCCCACCTGCTTAACAAAAAGCCCTCTGCATTCAACCTCAACTTGGTCGGACGACAAAAGCTCCTCTCCCGAGTCGAAGCTCAAAATCACGGTGACGTCTTGCAGGAAGCTCCCCTCGTCCCACCTTATGCGGTAAACGCTGTGGTTGTCACCGATGTCGGCGGTCGCCCTGTGCTCCGCAAGCGAAACATCCATGATCGGATAAGTCGAATAATCCCTCAAGTCGTCTTTTGTCGCACCCTTCAGCGGAAGAAGATGAACAAAAAGCTCGTTGAATACAGCTATGCCGATAATGATAAGCACCACCAGCGTGGTTTTGCTGAATTTGCGTTTTGGTTTTTTATCGGATACCGTTTCCATGTCGTTATTATCTCCTTTTTTAATTGATTGCAATTCGATAATACCATATCTGCCAATTTGACAATACATCGCATATCGCTGTTTGTCAATCACCGGTTTTTAAAAATTCAAGCCCATGTTTCCATGAGCTTTTTTGCGGTAACTTCATTT
>JAEDJH010000040.1 GCA_016296415.1 Clostridia bacterium
TGGTGGGGATAGAGGGACTCGAACCCCCGACCTCCTCGATGTGAGCGAGGCGCGCTAACCGGCTGTGCCATATCCCCGAGCATGTAGTATTCTACATCATGCGGAGCCGTTTTGCAATACTATTTTTTATCAAATTCATTTCGTCTTAAATTCACGCATCAATGTCTATAAGACCGCATTCGTACATTATCCTGTGATTGCTGCACAAATAAACGCTTTTTGCGGCGTCTCCCCTGCCCTGTGAAATCGGTACAGCCTCCAAAACGTGCGGCTCGTCCAAACCGCATACTGCGCATTTTCCTTCACTACTATCTGTCGTTTTCCGCACTCGAGTGTTTCGGTGCTTCATCCTCGGAAACATACTCCTTATGCGAATCAAAGAGGTAAATTCCACCTGCTCAAACAGACAAACATCGTGTTTCGGTGATGCAAACAGGCTCGGCTGCATATATCCCGAATCATCCTCGGAAGGATAAAGATAATCGTCATAATGCCTGCAAAAATCGTAGAGCGCATCCCTGCCTATTATCAGCACCTTTTCATAGCCGTTGGTTTTTCGGTTCGTGCCGTTTCGGGGGATATATATAGGGACTATGCTGCCGTTTTGAAAGCCCTCATTCACGTATCTGCTCAGCAGCTTGGTGCTGACATCGTAAACGACATTCTCACCTGCACACAGAGCCCTGCGAATACTTGCATTCCATGCGATGAAAACTTTGAACAAAGTATCATAGACAATGATTATGTGCGTATTGTCAAGGTGACGTTTTTTGCGCCTGCACTCGGCACGGCTTGTTTGCCCCAAATATACGTCAAACGGCAAATGCCCCATGGTGCGCTTGACTGTCTTTGCGGCACATTCGGGCAATCCTACCAATCTCCCCTCGATAACCATGCAGTATATCCCCGCTTTCTATTACGATACGGCCGAAAGTGCCGCCTCGATTGCAGTAACTATGCTTTCCAGCTCCATGGATGGATATGGCTCCGCCTTGGATGCGGTCTGCTCTGGCAGAAACGGTATATGAATAAACCCACAGCGCATTGCAGGGAACTCACGTTCAGCCGCATACAGCATTGCATAAATAAGCTGATTACATACAAACGTTCCGGCAGTGTCCGACACGGCGGCAGGCACTCCGACGCTTTGTATTGCCGAAACCATTCTTTTAATCGGCAAATTGGAAAAATATGCGGTTGGACCGTCATCGTATACAGCCTTATCAACAGGCTGATTCCCCTCGTTGTCGGGAATGCGGGCATCGCAGATATTTACCGCTGTACGCTCCACGGATATTTCTTTTCTTCCACCCGCCTGTCCGATACACAATACAACATCCGGTAAAAACCTTCTGACAGCGTCCATGGTAACATCAATGGATTTTCCGAAAACCGTGGGCACTTCCAGCTTCATAAGCTCGATATTTCCGGGCGCCCTTACACGCTTAACCGCCTCAAGAGCAGGATTTATCGTCTCGCCGCCAAAAGGATCAAACCCCGTAAGAAGAACTTTCAAATACGTCACCTCTTTTTTAATATATTGTATCATAAAGGAGTTGTTTGTAAATAGTAATAAAATTTGTGAAATTTCCGCCTAAAATCGGAAAAAGTGCTTGCAAAAGCAAATTTACCATGCTATAATCGCAATGTTTGTACGCTGTCTATGCTGCAAACGTTTAGCAGACAAGGAGGTGTAAGTTAGATGAGTAAGTATTGCGAAGTCTGCAAAAAGGGCGTTATGTCGGGAAATTTGGTGAGCCACTCCAACAGGAAGACCAGGCGTACTTGGGCTCCGAACATTCAGAAGGTCAATGTTACCGTAAACGGTACCACCCGCAAGATGAATGTTTGCACCCGTTGCCTTCGTTCCAACAAAGTTGAGCGCAGCAACTGATTTACTTGAATCAACGAAAACCATTTACAGAAGTTTTAGCAAGGTACGGTGTAACCCCGAAAACGAGGCTGCACCGTTTCCTTTTATAACGTTTTAATTGATACTATAATTACGTACATTTTTCCGCGTCACTTCTCCCCTGCGCCTCTGTCACTTTTACGGTTTTATTGATATAAATTGCATACGCAAGCGGCACGACGGTCAGGAACACAGGAGCAATGTACAGCGATACATTGTTTTCGGCATTGAAAATCGAAAGTGCATTGTTCAGCGAGTGCGCCAGAATGCACGGAACGAGCGACTTGGTCTTTTGGAATATTATTACAAACAGATAGCCGATGGACATAGCGTAGCAAACCTGCATCAAGTTGGGAATCAGCTCCGCACCGTTTATCAGGTTGATAATATGACCTATACCGAATGTTACGGAGCTTACCGCTATGGCAAGTCCGACATTATCCTTCGCCATCATTTTGAAGAGAAAGCCTCGGAAAATAATCTCCTCAATGAAGCCTATATTGAGCATTGTCAAAATATGAAAGATTATCTCATCGGCGGTATTATTGATATTTATTCCGCTCCACAAATTTACGGAAATTATCAGCGCCAGAGGGATAAAATACAGGCATCCTTTTACGTTGGCGGGTTTTGCCAATCCATAGTACGACGTGCTTTTAAGCCCGATCATCAGCACTATTAATGCAGCCGAGAAAAGGGTATTGATAATTGCGCTGCGCCAGTCCTCCGTTCCAAAGTTTTGCATACAGAACGAATTTATCACTATATACAGCACGATCAAAAGTATGCAGAACAAGGTTTCATGCTTTTCAAATATCTTCTTCATGGACCATTCTCCTTATTAAGCTTATGATACCATATCCAAGCGTAATATTCCACCGAAATATAGCAGACGTTTCAGCACCGCTTATCGGCTTGATTTATAAGATCATCTGAGTATAATTAACTTAATTTAACAAAGAGGCGGTGAATTTGATGAGCGGTGAAGTCTGTCTTTTGCCCATGACAGTCGAAATGTACCACGAGTATTTCAAGGAGTACGAAAACGATCCGGATCTGTATATAGATAAAAACGCCTGCACACCCTATTCTTACGATGTGGAGCGGGTTGACAGGTACATTAAAAGGCAAACCGACCTTAACCGGAAAGCCTTCGCCATTATGGTTGGAGATGAAATGGTCGGAGAGCTTATCGTTAAAAATATTATCGAGCATAAGAGCGCAGCCTTGGGAATTTCCATGAAAAACGCAAAATACAAGGACAGGGGCTTCGGAACACAGGCAGAAAGACTGGCTGTCAGATACGTGTTTGATGAATTGGACATTCCCGTTGTGTATGCGGATTCTGTTTTATCAAACAAACGGAGTCAACACGTGCTGGAAAAGGTCGGATTCAAATTCATAAAAGAAGAAGGAGATTTCAGATACTACCGCATCGAGCGGTGATTTGCGGTTTCGGATTAATTTTCGAATGCCGTTAAAGTATGATTTTACGGATAAAGCAAAGTTTGACGGAGGAGCGCCTAATGTGCGATTGCGGCTTTACAAAGGAGAATAATTGGTTCAGATACCGTGCGGCGGCAATAATCATTGAGAATGATTGCGTATTGTTTGCCTGCAATGAAAAGGACGATTACTTATATTCCATCGGAGGCGCTGTGCATCTCGGTGAAACGGCGGAGGATGCTGTGCGTCGTGAGGTTTTTGAAGAAACGGGCGTGCATTATGAGATCGATCGCTTGGCCGTCATACATGAAAACTTTTTTGTCGAAAGCAGCGGAACGTTAAAAGGATTAAATTGTCATGAAATAAGCTTTTATTTTCTCATGAAGCCGAGAGGAACGCAGGAGCTTAACAGCAACAGCGTCACACAGGGAGTGAAGGAGGAAATGCGCTGGATCCCCATTAAGTCGCTTGGCAAGCATAAAGCCTTTCCCACCTTCTTAAAGGACTATCTCAGCAATTGTCACAGCGGAATTGAGCATATTGTGACCGACGAGAGGATACAGCGTACGGCGTTATTCACGAGGGGCTGAATAAACGGAAAAAAGGAATTGGCAGAGCCGCCCGCAAGGGCGGCCGTCGTTCATCGATACTATCGGCATCAGAGATTATTGTCATGGCTTTCCGCATCAATGATTATCCTCTTGCACCTTGGTATCCTGTGCGTAGATAAAACGGTGTCGGATGAAGCCTTACTCCACCTCTACAATCCCGTCGGCTTTCACGGTGATCGTCATACCGTCCTTTACGTAGTTCAAAAATTCGTCGCCGAGCGAATCGACAACGGGCATGGTGACACCGTCAATCCAAACGTCCGCGAGTATCGCACCCGCCGCCGCAAGTGAATCAATATGATTTGCAAAAAGCATGCAGGCGGGATTTTTATTCATAGAACAGGCGCAGTAAAGCACAAGCCCTCCGGTGGTGGAGCCGATGGTCTGCGGCAGGCAAAGCGCCTTACCGAGCAAGGGCTTGCCGTAAAGCTCCGTGTTGCTTTGGTCTCCGCATTTTACCTCTTTGTCGCCAAACTGCAATGCCATCTGAAACGAGGCGAGGGTATTAAAACCTTCCTTTGTTACAACCGCCTCGGCCGTCACTTCTCCGGGCGTAACTACTCTTCCCTTGAACTGCTTCATTACCTTTTACCTCCTGTGATAGCTTTCAGAATTTCCGCATCAGTATAGTATCTTGCGCTCGTATAAGTGCGGAGCTTATTGGAGGAGGTGATAACGGGCATCTTCTTGCAAAGAGGGTTGTTCATATACATCAAAGGACATATATACGAGGTAATAACGCCCGTTTTCTTCAGCCTCGCAGCGTATTCGGTTTTTTCAAACGCCGCAAGGACCGCAGGTGCGGCTGTGAGCACCGTGCTTACAGTGACCTTCTTTTTACCGTTTTTCACAAGCTCGGTTTCAATATTAACCGTCCATTCCTTAAGCTGCTCGAGAGAAAGATGCGGACAGCCCACAAAGCAAAGCCTGGGAGCAGCAGCGGGGTTTTTCCAGATGACCGGATAGTTGTTCTTCACCCTTTCGAGCTCGTCATCGTCAATTATGTACTCCCTTGCGCCTTCGGCAATAAGCCTTTCGCCGAGCGTAACGGCTTCGGGAGTGAGGTTTGCGATATGGTAAAGCCCGACAGCACCGTTTGATGCGGTTGCTGCGCCGAAGTCTTTGAGATACGCACAAGCCGCATCGTTAAGCTCACTGCCTATCCATTTATCAAGACCCACTACAAAAGGAACATCCTCCATGACCTTCATGCCGATGGCGGAGCCGAGGAGCTGTGCTTCGGGCTTTCTTGTGGTCTGCACCTTAACAACCCAGGTCGCTTTCCGCCCCTCGTCCGTGAGCAGTCCGAAATACGGAACGTAGCCAACGATGGAGCCCATGATGTCGATAATGCCGGAGTTTCTGTTGCATCTTGCGCCAAGGACCGAGTTGGCGTAAACGACCGCACTCGACTCCGCCCATGAGAGGACGTCGCCGCTTTTGGGCTTGTTGCCTACCTCATCCATATAGCAGGTGCAGGTAAAGGCGTCTTTATCCATCAATCCGAGCTTCTCAAGCTGTTTCTCATAGAAATCCTGCTTGGTGTACATGAAGTTGTTGGACACGAAGTTTTGCAGGAGATTGGCGGGTACGTTCCTGTCAAGCGGTCGGGGGTCGACCGAAAATTTCTGTCCGGAAACCACGCCTGCGTCAAGAAGCTGCTGCATAAGATCGTAAACCGGCGACATCACCTTGAGTCCGAACGAGGTAACAAGGTGATTATATTTTGATGTAATAGGCACAAGCTTCTCCGCCTCAAACGCCTCGCCGTACATAACCAGCGTTTTCATAACCTTTGCAAGCGTTTCGCCCTGCTCGCCGTCAAGTATCGCCTGCTGCTCTTTTGTCAAAATCATATTGTTCTCTCCTTATTAAATTATCAAAGCTTCATACAGACGTCCCATGCGCCCCAGATAACGCTGCGGAGATTGCCTACCTTTGCCGCATCGCCGATCACATGAACACGCCTTCCCTTTTCAAAAACGGGCGCGGGATTGTAACCGATGGAAAGTATCACGGAGTCGGCTTCCACGTTAAACAGCTTACCTTCTTTATCCTTCAGCACAACATTTTTGTCACCTATCTCGGAAAGTGCCGTTTCGAGATATACGGGGACGTGGTTGGTCTTGAAGAAGTCTCTGAGATAGCTTGTGTTTGCAAGGCATACGCCCTTTGCGGTGATAAGGTCATCCTGCATTTCCACTATCACGGGCTTTTTGCCCTTCAGATACAAGTCGTATGCTATCTCACAGCCGGTAAGCCCACCGCCGATCACTGCGACGTTCTCACCAACCTCGCAGCCAAGCAGATAATCCACCGCTTCAATTGCCTTTTCTGCGCCCTTGACGTGGAGCTTTTTGGCCGCTGCGCCCGTTGCAACGATGATCTCATCGGCATCCAGCGTTGCCATATCCCTTATTTCGGTATTCATTTTAACCTCGATGGGATATTTTGAAAGCTCACGAATATACCATGCGATAAGCGCCCTGTCCTTCTCCTTGAAAGAGGGAGCCGCCGCCGCAACGAACACGCCTCCGAGCTT
The DNA here is from genome assembly GCA_016296415.1 of Clostridia bacterium. GTDB lineage: Bacteria > Bacillota > Clostridia > Christensenellales > CAG-138 > JAEDJH01. The sequence continues at coordinate 6,512 of JAEDJH010000040.1, forward strand.
GTCGCTCTTTTCGTAGAGTGTTACCTTGTGTCCACGCCTTGCACAGACAATTGCCGCCTCCATGCCGCCGATGCCGCCGCCGATTACCGCTATCTTCTTTGACCTTTTGGCAGGCTCAACATAGTACTTTTTAGACTGCATCGTCTGCGGATTCAGCGCGCAGCGTGAAAGCCCCATTGTATCGGTGAGATCCTGGGTGTTTGCATGACCTTTGGATGACGAGAAGTTAAAGCAGCCGCTGTGACAGCATATACAGGGCTTAATATCCTCAATCCTGTCATCGATGAGCTTTGTTATCCACTCTGGATCTACAAGGAATTGACGTGCAACGCCTACTGCGTCTATCCTGCCCTCTGCAACAGCCCTCGCTCCGACCTCGGCATCCATCCTTCCGGCACATACAACGGGAATATCGACGAATTTCTTTATATGCGCAACATCCTCAAGGTTGCAGTTTTCGGGCATATACATCGGCGGATGCGCCCAATACCATGAGTCGTAGGTACCGTTGTCGGCGTTGAGCATATCGTATCCTGCATCCTGAAGATACTTTGCGGCCTTTTCGGATTCCTCCATACTGCGCCCGACTTCCGTGTAGTCCTCTCCCGGCATAGCACCTTCACAGAAGCCCTTCATCTTCGATTCTACGGAATAACGGAGAGAAACGGGATAATCCCTGCCGCAGGCTTCCTTAATAGCCTTAACGATCTCCGCCGCAAAGCGATAGCGGTTTTCAAAGCTTCCGCCGTATTCGTCGGTACGTTTGTTGAAAAATTCGATTGCAAACTGGTCAAGCAGGTAGCCCTCGTGAACGGCATGCACCTCCACGCCGTCAACGCCCGCCTCCTTGCAAAGCTTTGCCGTCTTTGCAAAGGCTTCGATTATCTCATGAATTTGTTCAACGGTCATTTCGGGGCATTCTATATCATGCGCCCAGCGGGAGGGCTGCGGCGAAGGTGACGCAAGCTCATGTGCGGTGTCTATCACGGGCTTTATCAGGGCACGGGTAAACTTGTTCTTATGGAGCGGCGCAATAAGCTCGGTTATCGCCCACGAACGCCCCATACCGGCGGTAAGCTGAATAAACAGCTTTGCCCCCGTCTTATGTATTTCGTCCATAAACACCTTGAGCTCCTTGAACATCTTCGGGTTTTGCCAAAGCCATTTTCCCCAAAAGGTATCTCGCAGGGGAGCAATTCCGGGAATTATAAGCCCTACGTTGTTTTTTGCCCTCTCCAGAAAAAGCTTTGCCGCCTCCTTGTCAAAGCCGCAGCCGGTGAGCTCAAACCATCCGAACAGCGACGTGCCTCCCATCGGGCACATAACGATTCGGTTTTTGATCTCAACATTACCGATTTTCCAAGGCGTAAATAAAGCCTCATACTTTTTGTCCGTTCCGTTCATTGATGTAAGTTCCTTTCCTGTTGCTTTTTGGCTGTTTTTATCCCTTTCAGTTGCTTACAGTATATCACAATGCTTCCCAAAAGCCAACAAAGACGGTCTTTCATCGTATCGGAATCTTTAAATGGAAACAGGCACCGGGTCGCTTCACCCGATGCCGTCTCACCTGCTTTTCACAGCACGCACAACACAACAATAACTATCAGCGCAATCAGCAGTATAATGCACCATATCGGCAGGCACACGAGCGCAATGACCGCCGCCGAAACGGCCAGTATTGCACCGACCACGCTTGCATCGACCCTGCGTTTCCTTCTGCGGATGCTGGTACGCCCCGAAAGCAGTATACCGCATAACCACCTGTACATTTCGCCTTCCCCACCATATCGAGTTTGTTTATCCTATGCAGGAAGGCGGCGTTTTGATACCGTCTGCAATTATCCGATAATAATGCTGTCGGTCGCTATACCGTCCGTAAATGCCTTATCGTGCTCCACAAACAGCATAGTCGGTTTATACTCAAGTATCAGCGCCTCTATCTGCAGCCTCGATATTACGTCTATATAGTTGAGCGGCTCGTCCCAAATATAGATATTCGCCCGTTCGCAAAGGCTTTTGGCAAGCAGTATTTTCTTTTTCTGCCCCATCGAGTAATCGGCCATATCCTTTTCAAACTGCGTGCGTTTAAAGTCGAGCTTCCGCAGTATCGTCTTGAATAAGGTTTCGTCAATGCCGCTTCGTGCGGAAAAGTCGTCAAGGTCGCCTTTAAGGAACGACATATCCTGCGGAACGTATGATATTTTCAGCCGGCTTCCGATCTCGAGCACGCCGGTATAATCTATCTTCTCCCCTGCAATTAGCTTCAAAATGCTTGACTTACCGCATCCGTTGCGCCCTTTCAAGGCTATCCTGTCGCCGCGTTTTACGCTGAATGCCACATTATCAAAAATCTGCCTTTCGCCGTACCTGACCGCAAAATCGCTTAGCCCGATAAGCGTTTCCTTAAAGTAGGGTTCGGAATGGATTTTAAGCGGCTCATTATACTCCACATCGTACATAAGGCTCTCTTTGTCCGCAATCATTCGCTCCTTGCGCTTTTCTATCGCCTTTGCACGCTGCATCATAATCGCCGAACAGTGGCCGATATAACCCCTGTCACCGCTGCCGGACTTTGAAGCCTCGATCTTTGACGCCCAGCCCTCCGTCCGCATTACGGACTGTTTAAGCCTGTCGATTTCGAGTGCAAGGCGCTTGTTCTCCGCAAGCTCGAAATTATCCCTTGCCTCCTTGTTTCTTTGCCACGAGGTATAGTTGCCCTTCTGCACCTCTATCGTGGCACGGTTAATGGAAAGAACATGGTCGATGCAGGCATCAAGAAATGCTCTGTCGTGCGAAACGAGTATAAACCCTTTTTTCCTGTTCAGATATTCTGCGACAGATCGTCTTGCCTCCGCATCCAGGTGATTTGTCGGCTCGTCTATCAGGAGGAAGTTATTTTCCTTCATGAACAGCGCAGCAAGCAGCAGCTTGGTTCGCTCCCCGTTTGACAGCGTGGCAAAGGGTCTTTCAAGCGTGTCCTCCGACACGTTCATCTGATTCAGCTCGCAGGAAAGCTGCCATTGTTGATAGTCCGGAACGATCTCGGCGATTATCTCGGCAGTATTTTTGTTTATGTCCGCTGCCTCAAACGGAAAATAGTCGAATGCCACAGGACTGCTGATACTCCCCTTATACGAATAACCGCCCATCAAAAGTCTGAGCAGAGTAGTTTTGCCTCTGCCGTTTCTGCCGATAAGACCGAGCTTCCAGTCCGTATCGAGCGTCAGACTGGTATTTTCAAAAACGTTGTCGTAGCTGCCTTCATAGGCGAAGGTAAGGTTTTTAATAGATATAACTGCCATAGTAGCCCCCTTATGAATAAAACAATGGCTGCGGTCAATTCCACAGCCATGAAAGCTACCGAAAAACATCGGCGCAGGATGTCTGATGAAATTTAACCGCCGGGCAATCAAAACAAGCGGCAAGCGCCGACCGTTTTACAGCCCATCGGCATAATGCCGCTCAGCAAAATGCTGATCAGCATTATACTGACTAACAATTTTACCGGCCGACAGACCTTAAAAAGTCTGCGGACCGTGCTGTTTCGTTAGCGGTTAATTTCCATTCCCCCGTACCTCGTTTCAAAGTATATATTTATTTTAGCCTATTGCCTTCAAGTTGTCAATCCATAAGCTCGGTAAGCACATAATTCAGTATGTCAAACCCACGCTTTGTCGCTCTCAGCCTGCTTCCCGAAAGCTCCAGCAGGCTGCAATTTATGAGCCTGTTCAACCTGTCTCCGAATCGTTCAAAAATTCCGCAGCCAAAGCGTCCCAAAAATGCCTCCGTGTCAATGCCGTTCGTCATTCTGAGCCCCATCATCACCGTATCGAACATCTCGTCCTCCCGTGACAGCTCCATGACGGCGCACGGCGCATATTCTCCTGCAATATACTGCTCGACATCGGACGTATTTTCAACCCTTAAAAGCCGTCCGGATTCACCACTGTACGCCGAATGCGCCGCAGCGCCTATGCCCAGAAACTCCCCGTTTTCCCAGTAATTTATGTTGTGCTTACACTCAAATCCTGCCTTTGCAAAGTTTGATACCTCATATCGCCTGAAGCCGCAGCTTTCGAGAAAGTTTATGCCGGCATCCTGCATGTCGGCGGTCAAATCCGCATCGGGAAGCGTCGCTTCCCCTGCCGCCACCGAGCGGTAAAGCGGTGTATTTTCCTCAAGTATCAGCGAATATGCGGAAATATGCTTTACGCCCACGCCGCACACATATTCAAGCGTTTCAATGTAGTCCCTCATGCTTTGATCGGGCAGTCCGAACATCACATCTACATTTATATTGTCAAAGCCGGCTCTCTTTAATATGCTCATGCAACCGTCAAACTGTTGGAGCGTATGTATCCTCCCTATTCGGCGCAGTATGCTGTCGTTTGCACTCTGCAGTCCAAGGGATATTCTGTTTATGCCGACAGCCGCATATTCTTCCGCCTTTTGAAGGGTCACCGTGCCCGGATTGCACTCCACGGTTATTTCCGCACCTTCGGAGATATTCAGGTTTTCCCTTAAAAATCCGAAAAGCTCGCTAAAAAAGCCGCAGGGCATTTGAGACGGCGTTCCCCCTCCGAAGAAAACCGTATCAAAAGCCCTGTTTTCGTATTCATATTTCCGTGCTGCGATCTCCCTTCTCAAAGCGCCTAAATAGCTTTCCTTCAGCGCATTCAGAGAACAGCCGTCCATGCCCTCGACGGGCATGGAGACAAAGTCGCAGTATGCACACTTTTTTACGCAAAACGGTATGTGCAGATACAGCCCCGGCATATCAGTTTATTCTCAGTACGCTCATAAACGCCTCACTCGGAAGCTGTACCGAACCTATCTGCCGCATGCGCTTCTTGCCCTCTTTTTGCTTTTCAAGCAGCTTCTTCTTTCTCGTGATGTCACCGCCGTAACACTTTGCAAGGACGTCCTTTCTGACTGCCTTCACGGTTTCCCGTGCGATTATCTTGCCGCCTATCGCCGCCTGTATGGGTATTTCAAACTGCTGTCTCGGTATGACCTCCTTGAGCTTCTCCGCCACGGCACGCCCCTTTGCGTACGCCTTGTCCTTGTGAACTATCGTGGAGAGTGCGTCGCACATATCGCCGTTTAGGAGAAAATCGAGCTTTACCAGATCCGACTTGACGTATTCTTTCAGCTCATAGTCGAACGAGGCATAGCCGCGGCTTCTTGATTTGAGCTGGTCAAAGAAGTCGTAGATTATCTCATTAAGGGGTATTTCATACTTTATCGTTACCCTGTTTTCCTCGATATAGTTCATATCCTTGAACACGCCGCGCTTTTCCTGACAAAGCTCCATGATCGTACCGACATACTCGGATGGCGTCATGATATGCGCTTCGACCATAGGCTCCTCCATGGACAGTATCTCCGTAACGGGCGGCAGGTTTGAAGGGTTATCTATTAAAATAACTTCGTTTTGCGTGTTTGTAAGCTTGTAAATAACGCTCGGCGATGTTGTAACAAGGTCAAGATCAAACTCCCTTTCGAGCCTTTCCTGAATGATCTCCATGTGCAGAAGTCCCAAAAATCCGCAGCGGAAGCCGAAGCCCAATGCCTGCGAGGTTTCCGCCTCGAACGAGAGTGAAGCATCGTTAAGCTGAAGCTTTTCAAGGGCCTCACGGAGGCTGTCATAATCCGCCCCGTCCGCCGGATATATTCCGCAAAATACCATCGGCTGAACCTGTTTATAGCCGGGCAATGGCAGCTTTGCCGGATTATCCGCATCCGTTATGGTATCGCCAACCTTCGTTTCTGCCACACTCTTTATGGATGCCGCAATATATCCAACTTCGCCGGCACAAAGCTCTGCTGCAGGTTTAAGGGTCGGCGTGAAAACTCCGACTTCGGTAACATCGAACACATTTCCCGTTGCCATCGACTTTATACGCATTCCCGGGCGGACGCATCCGTCAACTATCCTTACATAGCTGAGCGCACCCTTATAATTATCGTAAAGGCTGTCGAAAATCAGCGCCTTGAGCGGCTCGGTTTCGGAGCCCTCGGGCGGCGGAAATGCATCCACTATTTGTTTAAGTACCTCATCAACTCCCGTTCCGAGCTTTGCGGAAATCAGCGGTGTGTTATCCGTCGGGAGACCGATAACGTCCTCTATTTCCTTTTTCACAAGCTCCGGCTGTGCGCTGATAAGATCTATTTTGTTAATAACCGGCAGTATTTCGAGATTATTGTCAAGGGCGAGATAGACGTTTGCAAGCGTCTGCGCCTCAATGCCCTGCGTTGCATCTACAATCAAAACTGCGCCTTCGCACGCCGCAAGACTCCTTGAAACCTCGTACGTAAAGTCAACGTGACCGGGGGTGTCAATTAAATTGAACATATAGCGCTGTCCGTTCGGATGATCATAAAACATCCTTACCGCTGTCGCCTTTATCGTTATACCCCTCTCACGCTCAATGTCCATCATATCTAAAAGCTGATTCTCCATGTCGCGAAGCGCCACGGTGGAGGTTTGCTCCATCATCCTGTCGGCAAGGGTGGATTTGCCGTGATCTATATGGGCAATTATGCAGAAATTTCTGATTAAGTTACGATCGTAAGCCATTTATACCTCGTCATTGTTCCGCCCGCTAAAAGGCGTTGTTTTTAATTATACAGGAGTTACGCTCTGCAGACAAGCAAAAACACATTATCCTTCCTATAACCTTTTCAGCCAATCGGAGGGTCTGTCGTGTTCATCCTCGAAGGCAATATCCGCTTCTTCAGCATAACTGTCCATAGAAGCGGAAACTCTGTTCATTTGAACGATCTCGGCAAGCGATGCGGGAGTCTGACCTGCGGCACTTACGCAGGCGGTACACACAGCGCCGCAATCGGGGCACACGCAGCCGCTGAACACGCCTCTTTCGCTTTGTATCATATATGTGGAACATACGGGGCATCCGCAGCGCATATAAACACCTCAAACTGAATTTTATTGAAGTATAACACATTTTTAATTTATTATGTACACTTTTTGTGCTATAATTATTAAATAATGTCGAGAGGTGCCGAATGAAACGTTTTTTTGCAATAGTTTTCATAATAGGAATGGTGCTGAGCCTTTCCTACACCCATGCGGTCGAAACCGATAGCACGGAATCCCCCGCATCGCAAACGGATAAGCCCGTGGTATACGGATATGCAACCATCGGCGAGGATGTTGTTCGGATACAGCTCCGCCTGCGTGAGCTTGGTTATTTCATGTTTAAGCCTACGGGCAATTTCCAAAGCATGACCGTAAGCTCTGCCATTGCATTTCAGGAAAAACAGACCGATTCGGAAGGGCGTCCGATTGCCGCAGACGGATTTATAGGTCCGCAATCCTTCGACATACTTTTTTCATTGAGCGCACAAAGGCAGGAAATAACGGCTCATATCCCTTTCGGTAAAACGAGCACGGAGCTTGCGGTCATAGGAAAGCTAATCAAATGGAACGAAATAAAAGAAATGCTCGTTGTCGGTGAAACCTATACTGTGACCGACTGTTACAGCGGAGAAACGTTTAACGTGATCTATGTCGGCGGCGAAAATCACGCCGAAATAGAATGTGCCACTGCCGCAGACGCTGATAAATACAAATCGCTGTTCGGCGACGACTACAACTATTCAAAACGCCCAATTACCGTGCAGATAGGCGACGATCAGGTTGCCGCATCACTTCAGGGGCAGCCGCACGGAAGCGATACCGTTTCCGGCAACAACATGGACGGTCACTCATGCTTGTTTTTCAGCGGCTCCACCTCTCATACGGGTAATCTTCCCGATATTGAGCATATTGCTCAGGTAAACAAGGCCGCAGGAAAATCCTAACACATATTAGCCTTTAAAAAACAGAGCTGATACAAATCCGATGTCGGTTTTCCCCAAAAGGAAAATCCGGCATTTTTTGCACCCGTCCAAATAAGAGTTTTGGCTGCTCTCTCCTCTCTATCATGCGAAAACAACAATCCGCCGGACGGTAAACCGTCCGGCGGATGTGTCGCTTAAGCTTCAGTGAAGCTTTTGTTGATCAGTTAGTCTTATGCGCCGAGAAGTCCGTTGTAGCTTCTCGATACGGTGGTCTGTGCATAA
>JAEDJH010000041.1 GCA_016296415.1 Clostridia bacterium
TCCACATGCCCCGTCTGCGGGAACATATCCACGGGCGTTGCTTCCGCCACTCCGAAGCCATGTTCGGAAAGGTATTTTATGTCCCTTACGAGTGTGGCGGGATTGCAGGATACATATACGATTTTATTCGTGCCGCAGTCGGCTATCGCCTTCAGCACGCTCTCGTCACAGCCCTTTCTCGGCGGGTCGATAACTACGGCGTCAAACCTCATGCCCCCGTCGTTCACAAGCCCTGGCAGCACCTTTTCCGCACGTCCGCATACAAATGCAGCGTTTTCAACGCCGTTGAGCCCTGCGTTTTTCTCGGCATTGTCGATCGCTTGAGCAACCTCCTCCACACCGACGACCTCCTTTGCCCTCTTTGCAATCAGCAGGGATATTGTGCCTATTCCGCAGTATATGTCGGCAACGGTCTCCGTCCCCTTCAGGTCAAGCATGTCAAGCACTTTTTTGTACAGTCGCTCAGTCTGCTTGTGGTTTACCTGCAGGAACGATGCGGCGCTCACCTCAAAGCGCATCCGCAAAATGCGCTCCTCTATGCACTCACTCCCCCATATAAGGCGGTATTCATCGCCCAAAATGACATTCGTATTTTTCCTGTTGATATTGTGTATAACGGATTTTACGAATTTTAGCGCAGAAAGCCTTTCGACGAGCGACCTTGCGTGCGGAAGCTCGCCTGTTGTGACTACCGCCGCCATCGTATCGCCGTTTGAGGCGCATCTTACAACAAGATGCCTTAATATGCCCTTTTGCTTCAGCTCGTCATACACCGAGATTTTATGCTCGTTCGCCCACGCCCGTACCTCACGCATAACGGCTACGCTTTTTTCGTCCTGTATTATGCAGCCGTCAAGCGGTATCAGTCTGTGGCTGTTTTTTGCATAGAAGCCAAGCTCAACCCTTCCGTCGATTTCGGCAAAGGGAAAGCTCGCCTTGTTCCTGTATCTGTGAAAAGCTTCGGAGCCGATTATATCCGATACATCGACCTGCATACCGCCGATATGCCTGAACGCATCCCTCACACGCCCCCGCTTGAACTCAAGCTGTGCAGCATAGCTCATGTGCTGAAGCGTGCAGCCTCCGCATCGGTTGGCGCAGGGGCATTCGGGTTCTACTCTGTCCTTCGACGGTTCGCAGATGCTCAAAACCTTGCCTATTGCGTAATTTGGCATGACCTTGATTATATGCACGTCAACCGTCTCGCCCAAAAGTGCACCCGGCACAAATACGGCAAAGCCGTCAATGTGACCTATGCCCTGTCCCTCGGAGCCCATCCCCTCTATTTTCAACGAGATATCGTCGTTCTTTTTAATCGGCGGCGTCCTTTTCATATTAAAACCTTGCCAGAACCTCGTTCATATCGTAGAGCTTCTTGTCAAACTTGTCCTTTTTGTTCACGGCATCGTTAATGTCAACGTCTATTATACGGTTGCGCCAAATGCCTACCGCCATTCCACCCTTTCCCTCGGCAAGCAGTTCAACGGCACGCTGTCCGAGCCTCGATGCCAGAATCCTGTCGAAAGCGGAGGGGTTGCCGCCCCTTTGTATATATCCGGGAACAATCGCCTTAATATCCACATCGCTGTTTTGGCGCACGTAGTCGCAAAACTCCTTTGCGCTTCCTGCGCCCTCCGCCATCGTGACAATGCAGGTCAGCTTTCCCCTCAGGCGCATCTCATGAAGTTTTTTTGCCGCCTCCGACCACGGCATGGGGCATTCGGGAACGAGTATCAGGTCGGCGCCGCCGGCGATCCCCGCCCAGAGCGCTATATCGCCGCAGTTTCTGCCCATTACCTCGATCACGCCCACCCGGTCATGCGCCCTCATGGTATCCCTTATGTTGTATATCTCTTTCGTCAGCGTGTTTACAGCGGTATCGAAGCCTATTGTGTATTCGGTATAGCCCATATCGTTGTCAATTGTGCCGGGCACGCCAACGGTACGCAGTCCGTTTTCGTTAAGCTGTTTTGCGCCCTTAAAGCTTCCATCACCGCCAATGACGACCAAGCCGTCGAGCCTGTATGCCGAAGCCATATCAAGAGCCTTTTTAAAGCCCTCATCGTTCATAAACTCCATGCTTCTTGCGGTTCTGAGCACCGTGCCGCCCTTGTGCATTATGTTCTCGACCTGCTCACAGGTCATTTGTGAGATGCGACCTTCTATCAGCCCCTTGTAGCCATGGTATATTCCCATCATGGTATAGCCACGGTTATTGCCTTCCTTAAACGCCGCCCTTATGGCCGCATTCATACCGGGGGTATCTCCGCCGCTTGTTAAAATACCGATCCTCTTCATTTCCTATCCTTTCGTTTGAATCGCACGGTTTTGCGACTCAGCTCTTTTTTATTACAAGCCGTACGTTTTCCGCACCAAGCTTATGTTTCAGTTCATCAATAAATGCCGCTTCCCCGTTCACGCTCATCGCCTTGTCGGATATCTGCGTCCTTCCTGTGGCTTCATCGTACAGCACGACCGGAATGTTGCCCGGGTAGCGCTTCATAAGCTCGATGCACTCCCTGCGCTTTGACTGATTTTCCGCATTAAAGCGCAAATACAGCCGTTTTGCTTCCTCGCTCCCGTTCAGCGGCTCAACGCTGTCCACCAAAACACTGTTCGGCTGTCCCTCCCTGATGTTCAGTTTTCCTTTTATCCGAACGATGCTGTCGGCAACGAGCAGACGCTGGTACTTTTCAAGAACCGACCAGAACGCAACGATCTCTATCGCTCCGGTCATATCCTCTATTATACCATATCCCATCATTCTGTCGCCACTTTTTGTCGTTTTGCGCTTCATGGAGGTAATTATGCCTCCGATCGAAACCGCATCGCCCTCCCGGTAGTGCGGCTGGGTATCGTCATTGTCGCTGTCGCTGAGGCTGTTTATCGGAATAACATTTGCAAGTGCCGTATTCAGCTCCGCAAGCGGATGCCCGCTTATATATATTCCCGTCACTTCCTTTTCGAGCGCAAGCAGCATCCTGCTGTCGTATTCGGGTATGTCGGGTATGCTTACAGCGGGAGCCTCGAAGGTTATGGGCGCAACGTCAAACAGCGAAAGCTGTCCGCTTTCCTTCTTTTTCTTGTTGCTCGCCTCCATATCCATAATGGCACCAAAGCCCGCAAGAAGCTGCGAACGCTTATATCCCATGGAATCGAAGCAGCCCGCCTTTATCAGGCACTCCACCATCCTTTTGCTGAGGCCCGCACATCTTGCGGAAAAATCGGCAAAATCCCTGAACCTGCCAAAGCTCCTCCGTTCGTTTACAAGCTCGTCCATGACCTTTTCGCCGACGTTTCGCACCGCACAAAGCCCAAAACGGATAGAACCCGACTCTATCGAAAATCTCGACATACTCCTGTTGACATCCGGAGGAAGCACCCTTATGCCCATCTGCTTGGCGCAGTATATATACCCTGCAACCTGCTCAGCATCCCCGATGAAGCTGTTTATCAGCGCAGTCATAAACTCAACGGGATAGTACCTTCTCAAAAATGCCGTTCTGTACGCAACCACCGCATAGGCAGCAGCGTGCGATTTATTGAATGCGTAGGATGCAAAGTCCATCATTTCGTCAAAGATGCGGTTTGCAACATCCTTAGGCACGCCGTTTTTTATCGCCCCGGGAACGCCGTCCGCCTCAATGCCGTAAAGGAAATATTCCCTTTCCTTCGCCATAACGTCCGCCTTCTTCTTCGACATGGCACGACGCACAAGGTCGCTTCGACCAAGGGAATATCCGGCGAGATCCCTGACGATCTGCATTACCTGTTCCTGATAAACCATGCAGCCGTATGTGGTTGACAGTATCGGCTCAAGCCTCTTGTCGGCATATCTGATTGTGGACGGATCGTGCTTACCGCTTACATATCTGGGTATCTGATCCATCGGTCCGGGGCGGTAAAGCGATATTCCGGCTATCAGATCCTCAAGGCAGTCGGGCTTAAGCTGGGTCATAAACCGCCGCATCCCTGCCGATTCAAGCTGAAACACTCCGTCCGTATCCGCCGCCGAAATAAGCTCATATACGTTTTTATCGTTGTAATCAAGCTCCTCGAGCACGGGGACCTCCCGTCCCGATTCGCCTATAAAGTTCAGCGCATCCCTTATCACCGTCAGCGTTCTTAAGCCAAGGAAGTCCATCTTTAACAGACCAAGCTCCTCGAGCGTCCCCATAGGAAACTGTGTCGTAACGGATTCATCGTTTTTTTGAAGCGGAACGTACTCCATTATCGGCTTTGCGGATATAACCACGCCTGCGGCGTGAGTTGAGGAGTGCCGCTGAAGCCCCTCCAGCTTCATTGAAAGGTCTATCAGCTTTTTGACAGACTCATCGGTTTCATACATATTCCGAAGCTCCGGCGAAAGCTCCATAGCACGCTTAAGCGTTATGTCCGGCGTTCTTGGAATCAGCCTTGCAATGGCATCGACCGAAGCAAAGGGCATTCTCAGCACCCTGCCGACATCCTTTACCGCACCACGTGCCGCCATCGTTCCGAACGTGATTATCTGTGCAACGTTTTCCTTGCCGTACTTTTCGGTAACGTAGTCTATGACCTCCTGCCGCCTTTCATAGCAGAAGTCAACGTCTATATCCGGCATGGAGATCCTTTCCGGATTAAGAAATCTCTCAAAAAGCAGATTGTATTTTATCGGGTTTATGCCCGTTATTCCCAATGTGTATGCGACTATGCTTCCTGCGCCGCTGCCCCTGCCGGGACCAACCTGTATGTTTTTGCTCCGAGCGTAGGCAATAAAGTCCCATACTATCAGGAAGTAATCCACAAAGCCCATATTGCTTATGACCGAAAGCTCGTATTCAAGCCGCTTCAGCTCGGTTTCGCCGTAATCCGGTATTCGCTTTTTAAGACCCTCTTTGCAGAGCATAGTAAGGTAGGAAAGGTTATCATAGCCCTCCGGCGCCTCGTATTTGGGCAGGTGCCTTTCCCCGAAGCGAATCTCCAGATCGCACTTTTCGGCTATTTCGGCAGTGGTCTTGAGCGACTCCCTGTATTCAAAGAGCGCCTTTTCCATCTCGCTCTCGGATTTAACGTAAAACTCGTCTGCGCTCATTCGCATACGGTTTTCTTCATCGACAAAGCGGTTCGTCTGTATGCACAAAAGAATATCCTGTGCAACGGCATCCTCCCTGCGCACATAATGAACGTCATTCGTCGCAACGGTCTTTATCGAAAGCTCGCACGCCAAATCGTTTAACCTTGGCAGCACCGCAAGCTGCTCGGGAAGCCCATGATTTTGCAGTTCGATATAAAAATCATCGCCGAATATGCGCTTCAGGCGCTCGGCAATCTTCTTCGCTTCTTCGTATCTTCCGTTGAGCAAAAGCGACGGAATGTCACCCGCAAGGCATGCTGACAGACAGACAAGTCCCTCGCAATGCTTTTCAAGCAAATCGTAGTCGATTCTCGGTTTATAATAAAATCCCTCGGTGAACGCAAGCGACGACAGCACGATGAGGTTATGATAGCCGACATCGTTTTTCGCAAGCAGGACCAAATGGGCATACTCCCTCACGCCCTCCCTGTCGGTCATGGATTTCGGCGCAATATATGCCTCCATGCCGATGATGGGCTTTATACCCGCCTTGCGGCATTCCTTATAAAAGTCTATGACGCCGTACATCGAGCCGTGATCGGTTATCGCAAGCGCATTCATGCCAAGCTCCTTAGCCCTTGCCACCAGGTCTTTTATCCTTGCGGCACCGTCAAGCAGGCTGTATTGCGTATGCACATGAAGGTGTACAAAGTCCGTCATCAGTCGTCTATCCCCTCAGCAATTTCTATAAGTTTTTTGAGTCTGTGGTTCACTCCCGACTTTCCTATGTCGAGCATTGCGGCAAGCTCGCTCAGCGACGCTTCCTCGTTGTTTATCCTTGCCTCAGCAACATCCCTCAGAGCCTGCGGCAATTTTTCCAGCCCCATGTGCGTCCTTATCTTTTCTATGCAGATAAGCTGCCATGCCGAAGCCTTTGCCGTCTTTTGCATATTGGCGTTTTCGTAATTGGTGAGGCGGACAACGTCGTTTTTTGCGGTTTTCAGCATCCTTGCGTTTTCAAACTTAATAGCGGAATCGGAGGCTTCCATCAATGCAAGCAGTGAAAAAATCGTTTCCGCACCCTTTGTATAAACGACGTATGCGCCCCTTCTTTCAAAATACTTCATCGGAATATCAAGGCTTTCGAGCAGCTCGCAGAGAAACTGCGCCGTCCCCTCATGCCTGCACACCATCTCAAGATGATACGCCTTCTCAGGATTCGAAACGGATCCGGCACTCAAAAATGCGCCCTTTACATACGACTTTATCGTCTCGGCATCGCATATAAGCTCCTCTTTCATTCTTTCCCTGTACGCATCATCAACATAGTCCATCAAGCCCGAAAGCCTGATTATATCCCCGCATCCCTCTCCCGACAGGTCGGCTATAACACTCCTGTTTTTCCTGCCCGTTTCGGTTTCCTTTATAAAAAGCTCGCACTGCACGGGATACAGCGAACAGGCAAGCTTCGAAACAAGCTTACCCACCGAATAGGTTTCGGATATATACCTTATCCCCATTCCTCCGGACACTATGGTTATCGTGCCGGCGACGTTTGTTGCGGCGGCAAGAAGCGCACGCCTGTTGCGCTCTCCCTTAAGCTTTCCCGCCGCTATTTCGTCTTTTACGCTGGATGAAAACGACAAAACATTTCCTCCGTCAATCCGATCCGAATCGCTGTTCAATATCCTCCGCTTCGGACGAATAATCCCTGTGCTCGAGCACCGTATAGCACTCGTTTTGCATCCTTTTATACATCTCGTATGCCGCACATACCGAGCGATGCCTTCCGCCCGTGCAGCCAAACGCAACCATGAGTCTCCGCTTTCCCTGCTGCTTATACGACGGGATGAGGCGTTTCAGCATCCTTTCAACATCGTCAAGAGTGCTGACAAACGCCTTGTCCGACAGCACGAAGTCCCTTACAGGCTTGTCCAGCCCAGAAAGCGACCGCAGCTCAGTCACATAAAACGGATTTTCCGAAAAGCGCATATCCATCACAATATCCGCCTCCATAGGAATACCCCTCTTATATCCGAAGCTCGACACAATAAGCCTGAACGGAAGCTCCGTTCCATCGGAGGTTATCTGCTCTATAAGACGGTGAAGCTCCAGGGGCTTTAGATGGCTTGTGTCGATTACGTAATTTGCCCTGTCACGAAGCGGCTGCAAAATCTCACGCTCTATGCGAATACCCTCTCCTATATTCGTGCTTACGGGGTGACGCCGCCTCGTTTCGTTGTAGCGCTGCTTCAGCACGTCATCCTTGCAGTCGAGGAACAGTATCTGATACTCAACCTCCTGCGCTCCGAAGATATTGCTGATTGCGTTCGGATCGGTCTTGAACGCACGTTCCCTGCTGTCAATGACTATCGCGGCACGTTCTATTTTCGGCTCCGTGCTCTTGCAGGTTTCAATAAAACTCGGCACCAGCTTTGCAGGGATGTTGTCCACGCAATAGTATCCCACATCCTCCAAAACCCTCAAAACATTGGACTTTCCGGCGCCCGAAAGCCCCGTAACCAGTAAAAGCCTCATATCAAACCTCTTTTGCAAATTCTGCTTTAGTATTTATTCGCCCACGTACTTGATTTCCGTTTCAAGCATAACGCCGTATTTTTCAAATACACGCTTTTGTATCTCAAATATAAGATCCTTTACGTCATCCGCCGTTGCGCCGCCCTTGTTGATTATAAATCCTGCGTGCAGGGTGCTTACCTCTGCGCCGCCGACGGAAAAACCCTTCAGTCCTGCGCCCTCGATAAGCGCTCCGGCATAGTATCCCTCGGGGCGTTTGAACGTGCTTCCTGCGCTCGGATACGCCAACGGCTGTTTCGCTCTTCTCATGGCGGTATATTCCCTCATGCGCTCCGCCGCACCGCCGTTGTCGGGACAAAGTTCCATCCCAACCCCGCATACCGTTATGTCGGGCGAATCGTATAAGCTTTTTCTGTATCCGAAGTCGCCCTTTTCGACAGCATCGGAATAGAATCTGCCGTTTTTTATAAAGTCAACCCGCTTTATGCAGTCGGACAGCTCACCGCCGTAAGCTCCCGCATTCATTGCGACACTGCCGCCAATACTCCCGGGAATGCCCGATGCCCATTCAAGTCCCATAAGTCCCCGGCTGACGGATAGTTTTGCAACGCTCGAAAGCAGTGCGCCCGCCTGAGCCATAACGGTATTCCCCGAAATTTCCACCGAGCTCATCCTTTCGGCGATGCGTATGACAAGTTTATTTATTCCCCTGTCGCTCACGAGCAGATTGGAGCCGTTCCCCATTATAAACGTATCTATACCGCACTCGGCCGCCGTTTCCAGCGCAAGCATTACCTCCTGCGCCGATGCAGGCTCAACCATTGCAAGACACTCACCGCCGATTTTGAATGTTGTGTAGTCTCGCATGGGTACGTTTTTCTTAAAGTTCATGCCGCCAAGCACTCTTTCGAGCCGTTCAAGCTTTTCCATACACTCTCCAATGAACATCAATACTCAGTTTATTGTACTTCAAAACGATGGATATAACAAGCGGTAATTCAGCATTTATTCCGAGAGCGCATCATAAAGGCTCTGTACCGTCTTGCTCTCAAAAGTCGGTCTTTCCTCAAGCTTTATTGCCGGAAAAAGCCCTATCCGGGTCAGCGCAGCCTGAGCGTCAGGCTCGGTTATCAGCTTTATAAGCTCCATTATGTATTCAAGTTTCAGTTCGTTTACTTCCTTGTCAATGCCCAAATACTGATAAAGATCCGTGTATTCGCCGATAGGATATGTCTGCACGGAAAATCTGCCCTCGCTTCCGCTTATTCGCTCCATATCCCCGGTTGTCCGTATATCGGCAATCGCACAAAGCGCCTCATTCGCCTTAAAAAACTCATAACCCACGCACTCACAGCCAAGCCCAAGCTCCGCCGCCGCCTTTTCGCTCCCCGCCAGAAAATAAATCCTGGAGTTTGACCTTATACCGGCAACGTCGATTTTCCCGGCATTATTTCTCAGCCAATCGGCCGCTTTTTCGCCCTCCCCCGGCGGTTCTCCCGGGCACATATTAAGCAAATCATTGTTTAGCATAAGCATATACCCCGAAAACGTATAGCACACGCTTCTATCGGGCGCACGACCGACGGCCGCCCTGCAGTTTTCGGCATATTCGATGCCGGTTAATTCGTCGGTTGGTAATCGGTACAGGTTTTCATCGGTGATAAGCCCCTCGGGAAAGGAGTATATATCCGCCCGTTCATTCCGCTGTATTCGCTCACGGTACTCCTCAACGGTCATTGCCGACACCTCGACATACACGCCGAAATGCCTTTTTTCGAGCCGTTTCGCCCTGCCCTTCAGCCATTCGCCGAGGCTTCCTATATACGGCTTGAACCCGACGATATGCCAAAGCTCTATAACCCCCGAAAAAGGCTCTTCCTTATGCTCAAACCACTCCTTGTACGGATCTTTGCCGATGCTTCTTGCAAAGTAATCGGGCATCAGCACAAGATAGGCGGCAATCAGCAGGGTTACGATTATAGATACTATACGTCTTTTTGCGCTCATGAAAAACTCTCCCGCACTTCGTTTATCAAGCAGGAGAGTTTTGTTCTTTTCGGTCGCCCCTGCAGTAATAAATATGCAGACGGCGCTGTTTATTATGTTTTTGATCAGCTCAATTTGATGCCGTATATCTTGGATGCGCGCGTACCGATAACAATCATGTTGCCAAACGCCGCAGGGCTTCCCTCAAAGTTGCCCTCAAGCTCCAAAGTACTGTAAAGCTCTCCCGTCCTTGCATCGAACAGGTATGCCGTTCCGCTCGAGTCGAAGGTAACGATATAGCCGTCGCCGTTGTCGTCGTACAGGACTATCGGCGATGAATAGCTGTAGCGTTTAAGCTGCTTTACCCATACCTTCTCGCCGGTCTCCTTGCTGTATGCAACGAGTGTTCCCATCGTTTCGGTATCGACAGTCATGGCATAGGATACAAACACAAGGTCGGACACATTGTTTTTGCCGTTGGCCGGACTTGCCTGAACGCCGCCGGAAACATTTGTCCTCGTGCAGCGATAACCCTCGTCCTTCCAAATTATTTCACCCGTTACGGCGTTTATCTTCCAAAACGGTATTCGGGCTATTTCGTTGCTGTCGGCGGTCCAATGCGACGACGTTCCGATATAGATGAACGCCTCACCGGTTTCCTTGTCAAGCTCGAATATCGGCGTGCAGTTCGTATCATCGAGCACATCCTGCATCCATATAACCTTCATCGTGTTGACATCGATGCAGAAAAGATTTCCCGCATTATCCGCAACATACATATAGTTTCTCCAAAATACCGGACTCGTTTCAAAGCCAAGCCAATATTTGGAAGATCCGCCCGTCCTTGTGCGCTCGGTAGTGTATCTCCACTTGAGAATGTTGTCGGGAGATATGCTTATCGTGCCGTTCACTTTGTCAAAGTTCGTGTTGAGCCTGAACCTGTAGATTATGCCCGTCTCGGAAGCGTAAGTAACGCTGTCCGTCGCCGCATCCACGAGCGTCGCCGCATCAAAGCCCTTGAAAGAGCGCAGTGAATATTTGTCGCCTCCTCCGTAGTTGTAAAGCTCGGTGCCGTCGATGAGGCTGAAAATAAAGTTTTTCGCACCTCCGTTGGGGCCGCTGTCGCCCGCACCGACATACAAAAGGGGATAACCCCTCGGGTCTATCGCACCCGAGCCCTTGAACGTCCATCCGCCCCTTATCTTATCCCTTGTGAACGAGCCGTCCTCAAGGTCAAGGAAGTAAATATAGCTTGCCTCGGTCGCATAGACTATCTCGACAAGTCCCTCCTTCGCCTTTTTGGAGTCATAGATATTCATAATGTCTATGGTGTCTTTATCCCACTCGACTATCAAGGGCTGTCCCGTCCAACCGACGCCGAACCACGAGCCGCTTCCCGTTCCCTTTTCAATGCTTCCGGGGATCTCCTGCGTCCATACAAGCTCAAGCGTCTTGTTCGTGACCGTTCCCGCCGTGCCGTAGGTAGCATCGTCCCTGAAGTGATTTCCTCTGAAGGTGGTAATACCCCTCACCTCTGAGGCATATACAAAATCGTCCTCAAAATACGTCCTGAATGCGGAACTGTATTCCTCTATATCATCGCCGTCAAGCTGCATATCAAAGCGCAGTCCGAAAGCCTCGGGCATTGTAGAATCAACCGAATACGGATCGGGTATCAGGATCGGCGTTGGCGTCGGCTCCTCAGTCGGCTCGATCGTAACAACAACAGCGCCTTCTGTTTCATTGGGTGTTGCCGTGCCGAAGGCTATATCATGTACGGTGCCGCCATCCTCTTTGTCGCATGCCTTGGCTAAAAGCACAACAGCAGCCACCGCTGCGATCAACAAAAACAGAATAACAAAGAATTTTGGCTTTATTCTGTATCTTCTGCCCCTCTTCATAAATCACCTTATCTCCGCCGCCGTTAAAACCGCAGCGGCGAAGCAGCTCCTTTCATGCAGCCAGCCTTGAAACAATATCCTTCAAAGCAATAATGCGTATTATACATCATTTCCCGCTAACGTTCAACGAATATATTATTAACATCGGAAAAATGCCCTACTTTGAGGCATAATACAGATCCGACGACACCCTGTACAGCGTCGAAAACGGCTCGTATCTGTCCTCCGATACAAGCTGTCTTTCCAGGAGCTGCCCGCTTGCATCGTAAAACTCCCTGTACGTTCTGACTATATAGCCCTCTTTTCCCTTGCGCTCCCGCTTCTTCGTGTTGTCGGGAAGCTCACTGTCAAGCTCGTATTCATCGGTCGGCTGGGCAATCGTTTCAATACAATCCGTCTTTATTTCAATGTAAGCATAGTCCGATGAGGGCTTTCCCACGATGCACACGGTCATGCTGCAGTCGGTTTCATCCGCAATCGCAAAAATATATGCGCTCGCACCGCTTGTATTTGTAAAAATGAGATCGGGGCCTCCGGTGCTTATCGTCGCATCCCGCCCCTTTTCGATATAGCCCATTGGCCACGAATGGTGATATCTTTCGTTTATCTCAAAATTCGCCAATAATGCGGCGTTGTACAGCGTTGTCGATACCTGGCACACTCCTCCGCCGTACTCCTGCTCGTATTTCCCGTTTCTGATGCCGGGCGCCGTCCTCCATCCGTTTTCCTCCGTCCTGTCGCCAAGCACTTTATTCGTATCAAAGGACTCACCGGCTAAAATACAGCTTCCGTTTATAAGCTCCGCCGCCTTTACAATGTTGAAAACCCGATTTTCCGCATTAAACGGCTCTTCCTTAAACGATGTGCTGAACTTTGCAAGAAGCGTATGCTCCTGCCTTGCCTCCTGTACGCTGTATTCGGGCGGCAGCTTTACGCCCTCCGCAAAAAGCTCTATTCCGTCCTCGACAATCATACCGTCCATTGCTTCGGCAAGCTTCTCCGCATCCACTTCAAAGCCCTCCGTACCGCCCGAAAAATCGAAATAGCCGTCCGCCTCCGCATTGAAGCAAACCTTTGCATCCTCCGGCTCACGGTTCAGCTCCTTCACAAGCTCGCCGATGCGCTCCGCATCACCCGAGGTATCGAACAAAACCGTAGTTTCAAGCGTTTTGTTTTCATCTCCGAAAAGGTCGGTACCTCCCTGCAGCGCCTCATCGATAACCGCCTCCGTATCTGTTTTCACCGAAAGCTTGTCCGCAGTAAACTCGACGCTGTCACCCACGTCATTGGTAACCGTTACGGTGCATTCAATAAGCCGTTTTTGGACCCCGGCCTGTACCTTTTCAATCGCCTCTGCCCGTGAAAGCCCTGAAATGTCAATGCCGTCGATATACACATTTTGCCCAACGGTTCCATTATCCTCCGTACACCCGATAAGCACGGTTAAAAACAGTATCAAAATCAGCGTCGCAAATCTCTTTCGCATAATCGTTTTTCCTTTTTTCTTTTTAATATGCCCCGAATATTCATAAAATAAAAAGACTTGAGTGAGTAAATGCGAGTACGATAAAGGAGGCGGATATACCGCCTCCATGTTTTGGTTTTGGTTTACTTATGCTTCGGTAAACGCATCCTTGCCAAGTCCGCAAATTGGGCATACCCAATCATCGGGTATATCTTCAAATGCGGTGCCGGGTGCAATGCCGCCGTCGGGATCACCTGCAGCCGGATCATAGACATAACCACAGGGGCATTCAAACTTTTTCATAGAATATTACTCCTTGCAAAAATCAGTTGAAATACCTGTCCAGCAGTCCCTTAAATGCTTTGCCGTGGCGAGCTTCATCACGGGCCATCTCGTGGACGGTGTCGTGGATTGCATCGAGATTCTGTTTCTTTGCCATGGCTGCAAGGTCAACCTTGCCCTGGGTTGCGCCAAATTCCGCAGCAACACGCAGTTCAAGATTCTTCTTGGTGCTGTCGGTTACGCACTCGCCGAGAAGCTCCGCAAACTTTGCGGCATGCTCCGCTTCCTCGAAAGCAATGCGCTTATATGCCTCGGCAACCTCGGGATAGCCCTCACGGTCGGCAACACGGCTCATTGCAAGGTACATACCTACTTCGGTGCATTCGCCCTCGAAGTTGGCACGCAGACCGGCTATGATCTCGGGATCCACGCCCTTAGCAATGCCGACAACGTGCTCCGCCGCCCAAACCATATTCTCTTCCTTCAGTTCCTCAAACTTGCTTGCGGGAACTTTGCATACGGGGCAATTTTCGGGAGCGGCGTCACCCTCGTGGATGTATCCGCATACAGTACAACGAAACTTCTTCATAAAAGAAATACCTCCATAATTTTGTTAATTTAATTATAATATCATTTTCACCGTATTTCAACAGTTTGCTGTCAAACTTTTTGTACCTACTTTGAAATATTGATGAATCTTGGCACTACATCCCTGCCGTTTACCGTAAGAAGGCACACCGTCTTGTTCATTCCGCCCCTCGGAAGGCTCGGACTGCCGGGGTTGATTATAAGTATCTCGCCGCACATCTCTATGCACGGTATATGCGTATGACCGTAAACCGCCACGCCGCAGCCAAGCTCCTCCGCACGGTATTTTATGCGGAGATTATCGTACTTCACACCGTATTTATGTCCGTGGC
>JAEDJH010000002.1 GCA_016296415.1 Clostridia bacterium
AGATAAAAATGCTAAAGCGAATGCGCTCAAAACAAACTTTGCCGCATACGGAGCCTTCGGGCTCCTTTGTTGCGTTATGCGAAAATGATGCTATAATTAACGCATAAATGTTTTGGAGGCTGATAAGATGGACGTAAGGCTTATGACCGTTGATGAAAACAACATGGACAAGCTTTCGGGCTTTGAGGTGCTTGAGTGTCAAAAACGCTTTGTTCCGCCCGTTGCCGGTATATTAGCAAGGGCGTGGGTTTATCGCAAAAGCGGTGCGGAATTGCTTGCGATAACCAATGACGGCACACCCGTCGGGCTGATGCTCGTATATGAGATAGACGAGGAGCCTGCCTGCTATTACCTTATGGAAATGCTCGTTGATAAAGCCCACCAGGGCAGGGGCATAGGAACGGAGGCGGTGAGGCAGCTAATAAAAATGTATTCAGCCAAGCCCAAATACCCTATGATGGAGGTATCGGTTGACAGGGAGAATGCAGCAGCTATTGCCGCATATTCAAAGGCGGGTTTTTCGGACGGGGGTTATACCGATCCCGATCTGCCGCAGTATGTGAATCTCGTTTACCGCTTCAAAAACGATTGAAAAGCTCAACGGAGGATATAAGCATGATAACCGATACATTTGATATAAGCACCGAGCCGATAATAACGCCGGAAATGGTGTATGGGGAAAGGGGAGAACTGTGCAAGACCTGCATAGTGACCTTTTCGGACAGGATACTGAAAAATGCGATAGAGAAGCATGGCTTTAAGCAGATTGCGAAAATCAGCGTTTGCAACGGCGATATTCCGATTTACGGGGCGGAGGTAAATGGGCGTATGATTGCGCTGTACCTTTCACCAATTGGTTCGGGCGGCGCGGGAAATTTCGTGATTGAGTCGAGCTGGATAACGGGTGCGGATAATTACGTCATGTTCGGCTCGGCGGGCTGCCTTGACAGCAAGGCGGTTTCGGGCAAGCTTGTGCTGCCGACCTTTGCGTACAGGGACGAAGGAATGTCGTATCATTACGCCGCCGCAGGCGATTATATTAGGATAAAAGGGTCGGAGTTCGTTAAAGGCATCTTCGACCGTATGCACATTCCTTATGTTGAGGGCAGAGTGTGGACGACGGATGCGATGTACCGTGAGACGAGGCTGAATATGCAGAGGCGCAGGGCGGAGGGCTGCCTCGCCGTGGAGATGGAGCTTGCCGGAGTGCAGGCGGTCTGCGACTTTCACAAACTGAATCTGTATAACTTCCTGATGGTGGGAGACGTGCTTGATCTGCCCGAATGGGAAAGCGGTGAGCTTCAAAACGCAAATCACAGCCTTGATAACTTTGAGCTTGCGCTTAAGATAGCCTGCGAGTGCGATCACAGCGAAAACAGCGGACTGGATTAATCCTTCATATACGGCGAATATAAGAAGCTTACAATATAAAAAGGCAGCGGACAAATTTGCTCGCTGCTTTGTTTTTGCGCTTAAACCTTGCTTCGGTCCTTTTTGCGTTTCATGCTGCTGACAATTACGCCGAAAACTATCAATACCGCACCGATTATGCTCATAAGCGAAATTACCGTATCGCTTTTGTGCTGTATAACGTTGCGTATCAGATACTCCATGAGAATGGTAATGAACGGCCCCAGGTAGATATAGTTGTTCGATATGACAACGCCTATTCTTTTGACGGCCATATTCCACGTAACGTAACATACTCCGCTGCCTATAAGTCCCAAAAATCCCAGCCTGAACCAAAGCCCGGGGATAGCAAATACGTTCGCAGACGGAAGGGGCTTATTTTCGATAAGAAGCAAAATAGCGGAGGAGAGAACTCCGTAGAACAGCACTTTTCGTGTCAGCTCGATGCTGTCGTATTTTGCCACAAAGGGTTTCAGCAAAACGGAGTATATTGCCCACATCAGCGCAGCGACAAGCGCAAGAAAGTCCCCGAGGGGGCTAAGCTTCAGTACGAAAACGCCGTTAAGTACGACCAGTATAACGCCGAGGAAGGCAATCAAAAAGCCCCAAAGCGTGTTTAGGGTCATCTTTTCATCTTTTGAGGTAAAGTGTGCAAGCACCGACGTAAGAATGGGTGCGGCCGCAACGATAATGCTGACGTTGGAGGGCGATGTGTATAAAAGGGCTGAATTCTCGGTAAAATAATACAGCGCACAGCCGACCACGCCCATGAGCGCAAAGCCTATTTCGTCCCTCAGTACGGGTTTTGAAATTCTGGGGCGTATTATCAGCAACGCAACGTATGACACGATAAAGCGCATCACTATCAACTGCGTCGGTGTAAGCCGAAAAGCTCCGTTTACATCGAGCAGAGAGTCGCTTGCAAGGAAGGTGCTGCTCCAAACGAAAATAGTAGCTACGGCAAGAAGATGCCCGAACAGGTTTTCGTTGCTTTTTACATCAAGTTTTGATTTCATTCGAATCATTATCCTCCAAAGGCAGTCTTAAAAACGTTTTTTCCACATAATCGGCGAGCACAGCATCAGCATGGGATATATCTCAAGCCTGCCGAGCAGCATATCAATGCTTAAAACCAGCTTGGACAATACGGAAAAATCGGAAAAGTTTCCGGTTGCGCCGCAAATCCCAAAGCCGGGGCCCACGTTGCTAAGACAGGTCAGGACACTTGAGACTGTCGAAGCAAAGTCAAGATTATCAACGGCGACCAGCAGCAGGGAAATCATAAATATGGCAACGTAAACTATAAGATAGACCGAGGCGCTGCTGAGAGTGGCGGTTTCCACGGGCTTGCCCTCAAACTTCACTATCGCAACCCTTTTGGGGCTGACAATGCCTTTTATTCCGTTTGCTGCCTTCTTCAAAAGCAAAATTACTCTGGAGAGCTTGAAGCCGCCTCCGGTTGAGCCTGCGCAGGCGCCGGTGAACATCAGCGCAAGTATTACGCATTTTGACAGCATCGGCCACGTTTCAAAGTCTGCGGTAACATAGCCTGTGGTGGTAATTATGGATGCTACCTGGAACGAGGCATTACGCAGAGAGGAAAGTACACCGTCGTACATATTCATCGTATTCACGGTGATAGCTGCTATCGAGCAGAGTATTATGATGATATACCAGCGCAGCTCCTCGCTTTTAAGTGCGTCACGAAGCTTGCCGATGAGAATGAAATAGAAAAGGTTGAAGTTTATTCCGCACAGCACCATGAAAACGATTATCACAATTTCGATATACAGGCTGTTATAGTGTGCAATGCCGGCGTTGTGCATGGAGAAGCCGCCCGTGCCGACTGAGCCGAATGTGTAAACGAAGGCATCGAAAACAGGCATTCCGCCGCATACGAGAAGTATTACTTCGATAACGGTTATGCCGATATATATGCCGTAGAGAATCCTTGCCGTATCCTTGATTTTGGGGACGAGCTTTCCTACGGTAGGGCCGGGTACCTCGGCACGCATCAGATGCATTGCTCTGCTGTCCGCAAGTGGAACAACCGACAGCATGAAAACGAGAACACCCATCCCGCCTATCCAATGGGTGAAGCTGCGCCAGAAAATAAGCCCTTTGGGAATTATCTCAACATCTGTGAGTATGCTGGATCCCGTTGTGGTGAAGCCCGAAACGGTCTCGAAAAATGCGTCGATAAAGGAGGGGATGTGTCCCGAGATGTAAAAAGGGAGCGCACCGAACAGCGACAGCACAACCCACGAAAGTGCGACGATCACAAAGCCTTCCCTTGCGTAAATATCCCTCGTTTTGGGCTTTGTAAACACTCCGGCAAGGCTGAAAAGTCCAAGCAAAGCGGCGGTTATCAAAAACGAAAACGTTACGTTAAACTCACCGTAAATCACGGATACGCAGGTGGGAATTAAAAGCAGCAGCGCTTCGACCCGCATGACATGTGAAAGTATTTCTATGATCATTCGCCTATTCATAGTATTGCCTGTCAGCCTTCCGCAATATCCGCAAATTCCTGAAGCTTTCTGCCCGTCGTCACAACTATAACGCTGTCGCCCTTCATGAGGCAGTCGTTTCCGCCGGGAACGATAACCTTGTTATTTCTGTATATACAGGCAACAAGCAGGTTCTTCTTCAGCCTGATGTCTTTTAAGGGGATACCCAAAAAGTCGTAGTCCTTTCTGACCCTGAATTCAAGCGCCTCAAGCCTTCCGTTTAAGAGCTTGTACAGTGTTTCGACTCCGCTTCCCATGGAGTTTTGCATGGCACGCACATATTGAACGACCTGGTTTCCGGTAAGCTCCTGCGGAGTGATGATCGTTTCCAGGTCGGAATCCTCCACCAATCCGGCGGGAAGCCTTGTTATTTTGGTGATAACCTTGTGAACGCCTCTTTTTGCGGCAAACAAGCCGAGTATTATATTTACCTCGTCAATATTGGTTATTGCAATGAAAGCATCGGCATCGTCTATGCCTTCCTCACGAAGAAGCTCGTGGTCGGTTCCGTCGGCATTGATGATGGTTGCCGAATTGAGCAGACTGCAAAGCTCCTGACAGCGTTCCTCGCTTCGTTCGATGATTTTTGCTTTCATGCCCATGCTTTCAAGCTGTTTTGAAAGATAGAATGCGATGCGGCCGCCGCCGACTATCATAACGTTCCTTACCTTGTTCTTGCCTTCGTCCGCCATTCTGAAAAATGACATAATGTCGCGCGGTGAGGCGGTGATGAATATCCTGTCGCCGCAATTAAGGACGAAAGAGCCCGTGGGGATGATTATTTCATCGTTTCTTATGACCGCACATATAAGCAGTTTTATCCTGAATGTCGTGTAAAAGTCCAAAAGCCTAACGCCGTCGAGCTTGCCGTTCGGCCTGACACGCCATTCGATGAGGTCGATTCGCCCTCTTGCGAAGGAATCCACCTTTATGGCGGAGGGGGTTCGGAGTATCTTTGCAATCTCGAGCGCAGCGGACATTTCCGGATTTATCGTCATGCTGAGACTGAGATCGTCTCGCAAAAACCTTATCTGCTCGGAATACTCGGGATTTCTGACCCTGGCGATCGTGTTCTTTGCGCCCATCTTTCTTGCGATCAGGCTCAAAATGATATTGGTTTCGTCGGAAGAAGTGGCCGAAATAAAAAGATCAGCTTCCTTTATGCCTGCCTCCTCGAGTACGGCTCGTGATGAGGCATTGCCTTCGATACAGCGCACGTCGAGAATATTGTTCGAGTTTCTCAGCGATTCGACGGATTTATCTATTAAGGTAACGTCATGCCCCTCGGCAACAAGCTGCTCGGTGATGGCGTATCCGACTTTTCCGGCTCCCACGACTATAATCAGCATAAATACCTCCTGCGTGAATCAGACGTTCCTAAGGAAGTCACGCAACACTTCGATCGATCCTGTGATACGCTCGACCGTTGAGTGAAAATAGAATACGCAGGTGTTGGAGTCGGAGGCGAAGTGTGCGCCGGTTTCCGACCAAATAATTATGCGCTTGTTGGCCTTTGAGGCTATCGCCATGCCAAGCTCCGTGTGGGTGCCCGCACCGCCGGGGAGCAAAACCACGACAAGCTCGGCATATTTGACGGCGGTGGATTCAAAATACGCCACATCTGTCATCCTTTCGGGACCTTCGCTGCGGACATCGTTGTGCTTTGTCCAGTTGTAGGCGCATTCATGACCCATGGACTCGAGCATATTGATTATTTCTTTCGCCTTTGCACTGTTTTGCAAACCGCTTGCCACATAAAACAGCATAATAACACCTCGATATTTTATCGTTTACGGCATATAACACCATAATAATTATAACACCTTTTTATCGCAAAATAAAGAGATAAAAGCGATCTCTGGCAAAATCCTGCTTATACCGTATGGATTAACTGCATAATTTGCGAGATTTGGCATAAAGTGAAGTACCATAAACTACTTACGGAGGCATTTTCATGAGAACGTTGAGGTTTGGCGATAGGGGCGCCGATGTGATGCAGCTTCAGCTTGCGCTTTCAAGGGCGGGCTATGCGGTAGGGGGGATCGACGGCATATTCGGTCCTAAAACGCTTAATGCGCTAAGGCGGTTTCAGGCGGCAAACGGGCTTGCCATCGACGGAATTGCCGGCATGAACACATGGACGGCACTGAATAAGTATCTGCTCGGCTATTTTAACCATAGGATAGAAAGAGGGGATACCTATTATAAGCTTGCTAAAAGGTATGGGACGGACGTTAAGAAAATAGTCTCGGCAAATCCGGATAAAAATCCCGACAACCTTATTATCGGCGACACAGTTGTGATACCGTTCGGATTTGACGTCGTGCCGACAAACGTTATGTTTACCTCGTCGCTTGCGGAAACGGTAATAAAGGGGCTTAAAGCGAGGTATCCGTTTATTTCCGTGGAGATGATAGGAAGCAGCACGATGGGAACTCCTCTGTATGCGCTCAGGATGGGGAATGGAGCCAAGAAGGTGCTGTACAACGCATCGCACCATGCAAACGAATGGATAACCACGCCTGTTTTACTGAAGTTCCTTGAGCAGTATGCAGAGGCGTATATCGGCGGCGGAAGCATATTCGGGCTTGATGCGGCGAGGTTGTATGATGAGGTGAGCCTTATTCTTGTCCCGCTGGTCAATCCCGACGGCGTTGATCTTGTAAACGGCGCATTGGCCTTGAATGACAGATTTTACGTTCAGGCAAGGCGAATTGCGGCGGAGTTTCCGAAAATACCTTTTCCCGCAGGGTGGAAGGCGAACATTGAAGGGACGGATCTGAATCTAAACTACCCGGCCGGATGGGAGGAGGCAAAACGCATAAAGTTTGAGCTTGGCTATACAAAGCCCGCACCGAGGGATTACGTGGGGGATGGGGAACTGAGTGCGGTCGAAAGCCGTGCCATGTATGATTTTACGCTCAAAGAACGCCCCGAGCTTACTCTTTCGTACCATTCGCAGGGCGAGGTTATCTATTGGAAATACCTGGATATTGAGCCCGAAAACGGGTTTGCTATCGCAAATCGCTTTTCCGAAGCAAGCGGATACAGCGTGGAGACCACGCCGTACGAATCCGGCTATGCGGGTTATAAGGATTGGTTCATACTCGAATTTGAGCGCCCGGGATACACGATAGAGGTGGGGAGGGGCATTAATCCTTTGCCGCTTTCACAGTTTGACAAAATTTACGGTGATAACGTCGGCATTTTGGCGATCGGTCTGGATGCGGCGGCAGAATTATAAATTTATATTCGCGGCAGATGCTTGTTTTAAGCGATAAATTGGTATATCATAACAGATACCGCAAACGGTGCAGCTCATAGTCGGGATATCGGTATGAGGAGTAGTTACTTGCAGACCTTATTGTGACAGTGCGTTAAAAAACGCAGAAAGGATACAATGGAGGGAACAAAGGAAAAAAAGACGTTCAAAGACTTTTTGGAGCGTCAAAACATCAAAATATCGGCAAAAACATACTTTGTCGATGCAATGGGTTCAATGGCTTTGGGTTTGTTTGCTTCGCTGCTTATTGCGACGATATTCGAAACCCTCGGCGGATGGTTCAGCTGGCAGTTTTTGATTGATGCCGCAGGCTTTGCCAAGAATGCGACCGGTGCGGCACTCGGTGTGTCGATAGCGTATTCGCTCAAAGCTCCGCCGCTTGTACTGCTCAGTGCGGCAGCGGTTGGCATGGCAGGAAACGGTCTCGGCGGCACGTTCATTATGAACGGCAAGGAGCTTGTTCTGACGGCGGGTCCCGCAGGTGCATTTGTTGCGGCGGTAATAGCCGTTGAGCTTGGCAAACTCGTTTCAAAGACCACCAAGGTGGATATACTTGTAACACCGACGGTAACCATACTTTCGGGCGTTGCCATAGCAAAGCTCGTTTGCCCGTCGATTGCATGGCTTATGTACCAGCTTGGCAACTTCGTCAATACCGCAACGGTCATGCAGCCGTTCATTATGGGAATACTGGTTTCCGTTGTCGTTGGTATGGTGCTTACGCTTCCGATAAGCTCCGCTGCGCTCTGCGCAATGATAGGCATAACCGGCATTGCGGGCGGTGCGGCAACCGTGGGCTGCTGTGCGCAGATGGTCGGCTTTGCCGTTATCAGCTTCAGAGAAAACAGGTGGGGTGGTCTTGTGGCGCAGGGACTCGGAACGTCCATGCTGCAGATGGGCAACATAATCCGTCGTCCGATTATATGGATTCCCCCGACGCTTGCCGCCGCTATATGCGGTCCGATATCGACGATGGTATTCAAACTCGAATGTACCGGAGTGGCGGCCGGAATGGGCACCTGCGGTCTGGTGGGACCCATCGGCGTTGTAAGCGATATGGGTGTCACCGCAAACTCCATCGTGGGTATTGCGGCAGCCTGCATACTGCTTCCGGCGGTGCTTTCGCTCCTGTTTTCCGAGATAATGAGAAAGCTTGGCTGGATAAGGGAAAACGATATGCTGCTTGAGCTGTAAAAGCAAAATAATTATACAAGGCATCGTGCTGACCGCACGGTGCTTTTGTTTTAATTGGTTTCGCACTTTACACGGGCAGGATTTTGATATACAATAATATGGTTATTAGGGAGGAATTTAGATGCGAATAATAATACGTTATCTTATATGTGCGTTCATAGGCTATCTGATAGGCTGCATCAATTTTGCCAACCTTTTTGCAAAATGGCGTGGGGTCGATATCAGAAACACCGGCTCGAAAAACCCGGGAGCATCCAATGCACTCATAACCATGGGGAAGCGCATAGGCATTCTTGTGGGCGCTTTGGACATATTTAAGGCGGCACTTGCAATAACTATAATGCGATATGTTTTTTACGAGAGTGAGTACGTTTGGGCAGTTGCGGGAGCATTTTGCGTGATTGGGCATATTTTCCCCTACTGGATGGAGCTTAGAGGAGGCAAGGGCTTTGCATCGTATGTGGGCATAATATTGGCATACGATTGGCGTTTATTTATAATATTCGGGCTTGCCATAATCATTATCACGGTGCTTTCGGACTATATCGTCATTGCCACCGCCGCCATATGTATAGCGTTTCCGATATGTATTGCGCTCTTTGACGGAGTGTGGGGACATGAACGTGACCTGATAAGTGCGGCGATAATATTGGTCGTTTCAATAATAATATTGTTTAAGCACAGAAAAAACTTTATAAAAATATATAGGGGCGAGGAGATCGGACTTCGGGCGGCCGTTTCCAAAAAGCATCAGTCGGAGGACGATGCGGATAAGACGCAGGAGTGAACCCGAATTAATGTAAATGTAATTTCAAAGCGGAGGTTTTTATGGAGAACAGACTGTTTTTGTACAATACGCTTACACGGAGTGTGGAGAAATTCATTCCCAATGTTGACGGAAAGGTTTCGATGTACACCTGCGGACCGACGGTGTATCATTTTGCGCATATAGGCAATCTAAGAAGCTATCTTATGGAGGACGTCCTCGAAAAGATGCTTAGATACATGGGTTATGACGTAAAGCGTGTTATGAACATAACCGACGTAGGGCATTTGACCAGCGACGCCGATACGGGCGAGGACAAGATGGTCAAGGGCGCAAAAAGAGAGGGAAAAACCGTAGCCGAGATTGCCGAGTTTTACAAAAACGCATTTTTTGCGGACTGTGACAAGCTCAATATAAAGCGCCCCGATGTTATCGAGAACGCAACAGCCTGCATAGACGAATATATCGAAATGATCGCAGCGCTGTTTGAAAAGGGATTTGCATATAAAGCGGGCGGCAACGTGTACTTTGATACATCCAGGCTTGAAAAATATTACGCACTCACCAACCACAAGAGCGAGGAGCTTCTTGTCGGAGTGAGGGAGGATGTTGAGGAGGACGTAAACAAGCGCAACAAGACGGACTTCGTGCTCTGGTTTACCGATTCAAAGTTTGGCGCACAGGAGCTTCGGTACGACAGCCCCTGGGGCTACGGCTATCCCGGATGGCATATTGAGTGCTCCGCAATAAGCAGAAAGCATCTTGGTGAATATCTCGACATACATTGCGGCGGCGTGGATAA
This sequence comes from Clostridia bacterium, assembly GCA_016296415.1. Taxonomy (GTDB): domain Bacteria; phylum Bacillota; class Clostridia; order Christensenellales; family CAG-138; genus JAEDJH01. The sequence continues at coordinate 9,966 of JAEDJH010000002.1, forward strand.
CATCTTCCCGCATCACACCAACGAAATAGCGCAGAGCGAGGCGGTAAGCGGACATAAATGGTGCAATTACTGGTTCCATATCCACCATCTTAACGACAACGGCGGCAAGATGGCAAAATCCAAGGGTGATATACTAACGGTTTCCACTCTCGAGAGCAAAGGCTATGATCCGCTTGTTTACCGCTTCTTCTGCCTGCAGTCGCATTACAGGAAGCCGCTTGAGTTTTCGTATTCGATACTCGACAACTCCAAGGCGGCGTATGAAAAGCTCAAAAGACGCATAGCGGCGATCCCGACGGAGGGCGAAACGGACGAAAACGCACTGCTGGAATACAGGGAGAAGTTTATTTTAGCCGTAGCAAGCGATATGAACACAGCCCTTGGACTTTCGCTCATATACGAGGTGCTGAAGGCCGACCTCAGCGGCAGTACCAAGCGCAGCATAATCGACGACTTTGACAGGGTGCTGTCGCTCGACCTTACGAAAGGGGAAGAAGCCGAGGAAACGGCTGCGGAGGATGCGGAACTTGACGCATTTGTTCAGCGGAAGATACAGGAAAGGGCAGAAGCGAGGAAGACAAAGGACTTTAAACTTGCCGATGCAATACGAAACGAACTGCTTGAGCAGGGCATAGTGCTGAAAGACTCTCCGCAGGGTACTACGTGGAGCAGACAGAGCTGAAAACAAGCCGCTGAAAGCGGACGAAATAAAAGCCGGTTGAGTGTAAACCCAGCCGGCTTTTGCGTTGATAAAGGTTTTGTGCGCTTGTAAAATCAGAGCCTTGCTTTGATTTGCCCGACCACAGCGTCCAAATCCGTTTTGCCGGAGATAACGTGAATGTCGTGAGGCTGTGCGTCGAAGCATCCGTGCTTCCTTTCCAGCATGGCGGCCACGGGCGCAGGCAGATTTCCGTGCATACGCATAGCAAAACGGGACTTGATAAGCTCCATGTCCGCAGTCACGAGGATGCGCACAGCGCCTTCGGGCAGCAAAGAAAGCTGCTCTGTTTCGGAAATCACATAGATGACGTTTTCGCCGGTTACGGCGGCAGCCAGCTTCTTTTGAAACGCTGCCTTTGCGATGCTCTCGTTCCTTGCAAGCCGCAGATAGTCCTTGCCGGTAAACACCTCGCAAGGGAAAGCGGAGGAGAGCTTCTCCGCAAGGGTAGATTTGCCTGTGCAGCTTTCACCGAAAATTCCGATCAGCATAGCTTATCCTCTTTTGCGCATGGGAATATGTTACATTACCGTTGCATCAAGCCCTACACGCCTGAGCACGTCATCAACGGTTTTGCGTGCGGTTGACCTTGCCTGAGCCGCACCATCGTCAAGGACGGATTTAAGATACGTTTTTTCGTCGAGCAGACGCTTATACTCGTTCTGTATAGGCTCAAGCTCCGCGATAACGGCATCGGCGACGGCGGTTTTCAGCTTGCCGTAGCCCTGACCCGCAAACTCGGCAACCGCTTCTTCGGGGGTCTTTCCGGTGAACGTACAGTAAATCGAGAGCAGATTTGTAACGCCGGGACGCTCGGGGTCGTATGCTATGATGCCTTCGCTGTCGGTCACGGCACGCTTGAACTTTTTGAGTATCACGGAGGGCTCGTCGGTTATCGCAATGTATGAGTTGGGATTGGGATCCGACTTGCTCATCTTTTTGGTCGGGTCGGTCAGGCTCATTATCTTTCCGCCAAGCTTCGGAATTATCGGCTCGGGAACGATAAAGGCATCGCCGTAGTTTTTGTTGAACCTGATGGCAATGTCCCTCGCAAGCTCGACGTGCTGCTTTTGATCCTTACCAACGGGAATATAGCTTGCCTGATACAGCAGTATGTCCGCCGCCATCAGCACGGGGTATGTGAAAAGTCCGGCGTTGATGTTGTCAGCATGGCGCTGGCTTTTGTCCTTGAACTGGGTCATTCTGTTCAATTCGCCGATATACGTTCCGCAGTTGAGTACCCATGCAAGCTCGGTATGCTCCTTGACGTGTGACTGAATAAACAGCGCAGACCGCTTGGGGTCTATTCCGCAGGCAAGCAAAAGTGCGGCGGCCTCAAGGGTGCGCCTGTTCAGAGCCTCTGCATCCTGCTTCACGGTTATGGCGTGCAGATTGGCAACACAGTAATAGCAAAACCTGTCATCCTGCTGAAGCAGCGACCAGTTCCTTAAAGCGCCGACATAGTTGCCGAGCGTGAGTATTCCGGATGGTTGGATGCCGCTGAGTACTGTTTTCTTTTCCATTATGAATTACCCCACAAATAATTTGCAGAGTATTATATTCCAAATTTTCGATTTTGTAAAGTATGAAAGCGCCTTGTTTGAATATAGTGTAAACAAATTTGCCAATCTTGCGTACCCGTGCTATAATGTATATGTGGAAATATAATACTTCTGAAAGGGTATTACAATGTTCGAGAATACAAACGACACCGTGCGGCATAAGGGTGCATCGCTTAAAAAAAGCTCCGAAGCACGGTTAGGTATAAATGATAACAGATCTGCGGGCAGGGCGGCGCAACCCATAAAAACGGGAACGGGAGCGTCCAAGCACAGCAAACTGTTTGTGGAACGCAAAAACGATAAGCCGTTTCCGCTTGCGGTGCTGTTTGGCACGTTCAAGACGCTCATTATAATATTCGTGCTTGCCGGCTGCATGGGCTTCGGGCTTGTATTGGGTGTTGCCAAGGCTTATATCGACACTACGCCCGATCTTGACATTTCAAGGCTGACCATGAGCGACAGAACGACGTATATTTACGACAGAAAAGGTAATGTCATAACCACCTATGCCGGCATGGAATACAGGGATTGGGCGGATATAGACGAAATACCCGATATGCTTAAAAATGCGGTTATTTCCGTGGAGGATGTGCGCTTTTACAAGCACGAAGGACTTGACTACAAGCGCCTGTTTTCCGCAATTGTCAATACGCTCAGGAATGCCGATACCCACGGCGGAAGCACCATAACCCAGCAGCTTATTAAAAACAAGATATTGACCAACATAAAGTCCTATAAGCGCAAGATACAGGAAGCCTATCTGGCACTCGAGCTTGAAAAAACGATAGAGAAGGACGATATACTCGTTGCATACATGAACGATGTGTATTTGGGCGAGTCCAACTACGGCGTAAAGGCGGCGGCAAAGGATTATTTCGGCAAGTCGCTTTCGGAGCTGACCATCAGAGAGTGTGCGATGCTCGCCGGAATGATACAAAAACCCTATGTAACAAACCCAAGGGCAAATACCTATACGAGGATAAACGAGGAAACCGGCGAAAATAAAATGAGCGTCACGAACGCCAGAACCGACACGGTCATAAATGCCATGTACGACGCCGGATTCATAACCTCCGAGCAGCGTGACAGCGCATTGAAGGATACGGTGTATATACTCGAAGTGTCCGAACAAAAGCAGATATACGAAATGCCGTATTTTGTTGAATACGGTATCTATGACATTGTAACGCATCTTTTGGAAAAGCGTGAGATGAAGGACACGACGGCAAACCGCACGGCTATAGAGAAGGAGCTCAGAACGGGCGGATATCATATTTATCTGACCGTTGACCCCGATGTGCAGAATACGGTGCAGTCAACGCTCGAAAACTGGCAGGATTATCCCGAGCTTGCCGATCCGGCACAGGGGGTTACGGTTTCCACGGGAGCAAACGGAGAAACCGTGAACATCGTACAGCCGCAGGCGGCGGCGGTGGTTCTGGACTACAAAACCGGAGAGCTTATCGCCATCGTGGGCGGAAGAACGAGCCCGACCGCCAAAAAGCAATGGAACAGGGCGTATATGAGCAACATGCCCGTAGGATCGTCCATAAAGCCCCTGGCGGTTTACGGACCCGCACTCGATTTGGGCGTATCGCCCGCAACGGTTATTGCCAACGTACCCGGAGCTATTGAGAATTACGGCGGAGAAAAGGGTTATCCCGCACTCGGAAGCGAAAAGTGGATGGGACCCACCACGATAAGAAGGGGCGTCACCTCGTCGCTTAACATCGTTGCCGCACGCACGCTGTTTGAATATGTCACGCCGCAGGTCGGCAAGGAATACCTTATGAAAATGGGCATTCCGGATTCGAGGATAAATGCCGACGGACCGGGACTTGCACTCGGCACGACGGGCATAACGCCGATAGAGATGGCGGCGGCATACGGAACTATAGGTAACGGCGGAACCTATATCGAACCGCTGTCGTTCTCGAGGGTCGTCGATGAAAAGGGTGAGATAATCATCAGCGCCGACGAGGTGAGAAAAAGTACAGAGGTGTATAAGCCCTCAAGCTGCTATATGCTGATAGACATGATGACCGACGTTGTAAACAGCGGAACCGGTACTGCGGCGAGAATAGAAGGTATGGCGGTTGCGGGCAAGACGGGTACGAACGAAAACTATACGAGCGTTTATTTTGCGGGGCTGACACCCTATTACTCGGCATCCGTATGGGTTGGGCACGATACTTACTCCTGCAAACTCAAAAAGGGCTCTACCGGGGGCAAGTATGCGGCACCCTTGTGGCAGGCATTTATGGAGCCAATACACGAGGGATTGGCGAACAAGCCCATATATGACGTTTCGCCCGCATCGCTCGGACTTGTGCAAAGGACGGTATGCTCGGTTTCGGGCAAGCTGGCAACGGTTGCGTGCGAGCATGACGAAAGGTACAAGCCCGTGACGGACTGGTTTTATATAGAGAACGAGCCGTATGAGACCTGCGATATGCACGTCATCATCGACTATTGCGACATATCAAATGAGCCTGCGTTCATTTTCTGCACGCACGGCAGGACGCAAAGATCCGCAATACTCATAAACAGCGAATCCGTTTACAGGCAGTTTGATGCGGAGTATCTTGCCGAGTGCATGCCCAATGCGATACTGACCGATATACCCGCTTGGGAGTATTGCTCCGTCAAATACGAGCCTGCGTACCTATGCTCTCTGCATACTCCGTGGTATATGCGCCTTGGGACGACGGATGAGTCCTTGGCATCTGCGATTGCCGCCGCGAACCAACTGATCAATGAGGTACATACGTATCTGTATAATGTGAACAATCTGCCTGCGACGGATCATCAGACGCTCAGCACGGGAATCTCATGGCTGCAAAAGGCTATAGGCGACGGCAATCTTACTGCGATAACCAATTATACCGAGCAGCTCAGATATAACTTTGAGCGAATACGCAGCGCATATCCGCTTTCGGTGGCACCATGACGGATGAGCGCATTCTGAAAGCATACGAGCAGGAGAGAAGGCGCATTCTCGAGCTTGAGGAAAAGATAGTCTGCGACAGGCACAATCCCGTTTTCGGAGAGGGCAGCGCAAGGGCAAGAATAATGCTTATCGGTGAGGCCCCGGGTAAGTTTGAAGCCATGGAGGGCAGACCGTTTGTGGGGAAGGCGGGGAAGCAGCTTGACGAGCTGCTCGAGTCTGTCGGAGTGGAGCGCAATGAGCTTTTCATAACGAACGCCGTCAAATATCGACCGATGAAGCCCGATTCGCAAAAGGGCGCAAACCGAACCCCGACCCTGGCGGAGATAAAGGCGGCACTCTCGGTGCTGGCTGTTGAGATAGAGTGTGTTCGACCTTGTGTAGTGGTGACGCTCGGCAACACGCCGCTGACGGCGGTTTCGCTGCTGTGGGGAGAGAAAGTACCTAAAATTGGCGATGCTCACGGACGCTGTATCGAGCACGGCACTCATAAACTGTTTCCGTTGTATCATCCGGCAAGCGCAATTTACAATATGGCTTTGCTTGATGTGATGAAAGATGATATAATAAAACTAAACTATGTTATAAAGGAGTTGCTGTAATTATGCCTTTATGGACAAAGCGAACAATAGTTGCATTGCTTTTGGCTGCAACGCTGATATGCAGCCTTCCTGCCGACGGGACGGCTGAGGAGGATGGAGAGATTCAGTACGGACAAACAACATCGTCTGTAAACTTCCGTTCGCTGCCCAATACCGACTGTGAGGTGATCGACCAGCTTGAGCCGGGCGAGAGACTTCGTGTGCTTGCCTACGAGGATGGCTGGTACCGTGTAATGCGTGGAAACGTCGTCGGGTATATAAGGGGCGATTATCTGTTTGTGAACTCAAACGGCACACGAGGCGCATACATACTCGAGGATGGCGTACTTCTCAGGGGCGCACCGTCGGAGAATGCCTATGCCGTAAAGTCGCTTACCGGCGGTCAGGGTGTCAAGATCAAAGCCATGATCGGCGAATGGTGCTTCATACTTGCGGACGACTATTGCGGCTACGTGCTCTATGAGCAGCTTAAGATGACGCAGGGAACTTCCGCCGAAGGCACCCAGCTTTATATAGGTATGGAGGGTACGGACGTCAGAAAGCTTCAGCAGGAGCTTTATCGCAGAGGATTTCTGTCCAAGGCGGATATATCCGGCGTTTTCGGCGCAAAGACGAGGACGGCCGTTATGGAGTTTCAAAAGCTTGCCGATCTTTCGGTTGACGGAAGGGCGGGCGTTGATACTCAAAACGCCATCTACGATTCCACAAACAACATAACCAAGGCGAACGCGGTATATAACCAGGTAAAGGGAACGGTAGAGCTTCTCAACTGGTTCAAGGGCGGCAGCGACTGGCTGGCGAGGTATTCCGTATTCACGGTTACGGATGTAAGAACGGGTCTAAGCTTCAGAGCAAGACGCTTTGGCGGATGGTATCATGCCGACTCCGAGCCGTTGACCGCAGCAGATACTGCAATAATGCTGAGGGCGGCCGGCGGTAAATGGACGTGGAACCGCCGTCCGATTTGGATAACATACAGGGGCAGGACCGTTGCGGCAAGCATGCACTCAATGCCGCACATGGCAAACCCCACGCCGTCAAACAACTTCGACGGACATTTCTGCATCCATTTATATAAGTCGAAGGTGCATGAAAACAGCAAGGAGTGCCCGAGGCATCAGGCCTGCGTAATGGAAGCATACCGCGCCGGAAGATAGTACGAACTGAATAAAAACGGGACGCATCGAGAATACTCTACAGAAAAAGGAAGGAGTATGCGATGCGTTCTTTTTTATACTTGGAAAAGCTGCTTGGGTTCGACAAGCCGAACAACGGCTTTGAAATAGCCGAAGCCGAAACCGGCACGCCGCCGCTTGATGCTTCAAACTACGATATTAACACGACCTGCGAGGAAAAAGCACCGTCCTCAGTTTCGTGTGATATAAGTGTCAATTACGCATATTTGTACGGTGTATATAAAAAGGATATAAATCCCGATATAAATCTTAGAAAGCTGAAGCTGCACGGAAAGGACGATGCGCTTGCGGTGTTTATGACCGGCATGGTCGATGGAACGGGCGTAAACGACTTTATACTTCGTCCGGCGATGCAGGAAAACGCAGAGGGAACGGATGTAAAGGCGGCGGAGGAAAGCACTCTGCCGTTTAACGAAGCGGAGCGCAGCCGAAACTGGAAGGAAATAATCAAGGCTGTAAACGAAGGTAAGCTCGCATTTTTTATCAACGGATGCGATGAGGCACTTATACTTGATACGAGGGGCTACGAAAAGCGGAGCGTGGAGGCATCCGAAAATGAAAAGACGGTTTTGGGCGCAAAAGAAGCGTTTACCGAGAATTTACGCACAAACATAACGCTTCTTAGGCGCATACTAAAGACGGAAAAGTTCGTATGCGAGTTTAAACGATGCAAGGCGATAAACAATCCGAATGTCACAATAGCATATCTTTCGGGGAGCGCAAACGAGCTTTTGATAAACGAGATAAGGCGCAGAGTGGCAAAGATCAAAACACGCGGCGTGCTGGACATCGGTACGCTTGTTCAGCTTATGGGCGATGGCGGCTTTTCGATATTTCCGAAGGAGCTTTTGACGGAAAAGCCGGACAGGGTAGCATCGCACCTATTGAACGGACATATAGCCGTATTGATGGACGGAAGTCCTATTGCAGCCGTTTTACCGATAACGCTTTTTTCGCTGATGTCAAGTGCGGAGGACAGCTACGCAAGACCGCTTCTGGGCGGGCTGCTTCGCTTCGTAAGATATGTCGGGGTAACCGTGTCGATCCTGCTTCCGGCGTATTTTTTGGCGCTTGCCCTTTATCATCAGGGCTTGCTGACGACGGAGGTGCTATATACGATAATCGCATCAAGGCGCATGGTATTTGCGTCTATCGGTACGGAGATGGTGTATCTGCTGTTCGTATTCCAGCTTATCAGAGAGGCGGGTATGCGTGTGCCGGGGAGCATAGGACAGGCGATAGGCATAATAGGCGGTCTGATACTTGGACAGGCAGCGGTTGCGGCAAACCTTGCAAGCACGGTTGTACTAATAATAGTGGCACTGACGGGCCTGGGCAATTTTTGCGTGCCCGACTACTCGCTGCAGATTGCTGTCGGATATGTTCGGATAATGTTTGTCATAGCGGCATGGATAGGCGGACTGCTCGGTTTGGTAGGGGCTACGGTGATATTTCTGGCCGTTCTTTCCGCATCGAGATCCTACGGCGTGCCGTATTTAGCGCCGTTTATACCGAAAACGGTGAGCGATCGCCCCTTTCTGCTAAGGGGGAAAATCAGCATGCATAAGCGTACGGCGGACTATATGAACACGGACGGTGATAAAACAATATGATAAAACAGTCGCAGAAATACGGTGTTGCCGATTTTACAAAGACATTATTGCTTATCCTCTGCACAAGCTCAATATTTGCCATGAACGCCATCAGGGGAGCATCATGGAACAATTCCTCGTTTATTACCATGCCGATTGCGTTTGCGATTGCGTCGGTGCTGCTGACGGTGATCTTTCTGTCCGTGACAAAAAGCGGCAAGGGCGGACTTATATCGGTTTACGAGGAAAGTATGGGCGAAGCCGTCGGTAAAATTATGTCTGTGTTGCTGACGCTTGTGTTTATCGGTGCTGCGGTACTGCCGCTTATACAGTTTATAAACGTGATGCACGATTTGGTGTACAATGTGGAGATAACGTCACTGGCGGCACTTGTTGTTATTATACTGGCCGTCCTGTGCCTGAGCGGCATGGAGGGGGTAATGGGTGCGGCAAGCGTTGCGGTATATATCGTGCTGATCTCAATACTGTTCATGCTTGTTACGACATCGGAGAGCTTTGATGTTTATCGGCTTTTTCCTATGCTTGGAAGCTACGGCTCTGCGGTGTCCGCCACATTTTCGCAAAGCGCATATCTGCTTCCCGCAATGCTGATGCCGCTTATATACAGAAAAAACCTTCAAAGCGATACATCCGTAAGAAGGGTTTATAAGATTGCCCTGCCCGTTGCGTTTGTCTTTTGCACAGCAGTGCATCTGAGCATAGATATGGTCTATTCATATAACGAGTTTGAGGAGATGAAAATGCCGATGTATCATCTTTATCATATAAATCTTACCCAGCTCGGAGAGGGATTCACCTCGAGGATAGATAAATTGCTGTTTTTCATGTGGCTCGGAGGAACGCTTCTTACCTCGGCGCTTTATATTTGCACAGCGTCAGACATTTTCGGACGGCTGTTCAAAAAAATGGATGCCAGACCAGTAAGGATAGTTTTTGTGATTATAGTTTTGTGCATGTGCATAATAGACAGCGTTTCGTTTGTGAGGTTTAATGAGCTTTATACGGTACTCGATCGGATAAAGAAAAACGGCGGGATCATATTACTTCCGATCGTGCTTGTTCCGTCGCTTATTGTGCTTATAAAATGCAGAAAGGGGGCAGGGAAAGGCGATGAAGCGTAAACTTATGTGCCTTGTGCTTGCAGCGATGATGCTTGTCTGCACGGGATGCCTGAACCCGTCGGCGCTCGATCAATACAGCTATGTTATGTCGATAGGCGTTGATATGGGGAAGCAGATGCGGTTTAATGTGACTTTTTTGGTGCAAAAAGAGGATGAATCGGCAGAGGGTAAAGCCAGCGGCGGCGCAATTTATTTAACAGCCGAGGGGGATACGCTCCTTGAAGCCCTTGAAACCTGTCATAAGGGCGTACCCACGATGTTGAGCTTTTCGAGGATCAACTCAATAAACTTTTCAAGTGAGGTTGCCGAAGCAGGGCTGATTGAGGAGTTTATGTCCTTTTCGCTCGACTCACTGTCAATGCGGCAATCCGTCAGACTGCTTATCACGCAGGGCAAAGCTGAGGATTTCCTGAAAGGTATGACCATGGGCGACAAGGAAAACATTGCCAAAATCCAGATGAGCCTCAAAAGCTTCTATGAGCTGAGCGGCATTTTTTCGCTGACGAATTTTGCTTTGCTCATCGAGGCGATCGACAGCAGACGGCTTGATGTAACACTGTCGCTTTGCGGCGTGGATGAATCCGTGCAGCCACCGCAGCAGCAAAGCGGGAACTCGCAGGGGACAGGAGACGGAAGCGGTTCCGATGCGGGCACGGGAGGCGGAGGTACGAACCAAAATGCTGCTCAGGGCGGGGCGTCCGGTGCGGAGGATAAGAAGGATACCACGGCTGGAGTATTTCGTTCGGGCGGAATGAAGGCGTATGTGTCCGGCTCGGCGCTTTTTGACGGATGGAAGATGGTCGGAACGCTAAATGCCCCGGATACACAGCTTATGCTTATTGCAAGAGGCGAATTTAAGCAGGGAAAAATTACCTTTAACGGAATAGGCGATGGTATATTAGAGGGAAGATTTGAGCTTATTGAGAGCCCAAAGGTAAAAACGAATACACAAGACGGGCTTTTTGCGGAGTTTGATATAAGCCTGCGATGCAGCATAATAACGGATACCGCCGAGGTCACGAGGAGCATGAGCGGCGAGGCGATAGAGCAGGCAATGGCGGCGCAGCTTGAGGAGGGGCTCGAGAGGGTGTTTTTGGGCTGCAGGAGCCTGAACTCGGACGCCTTCCACCTTGGACGGGTTTTTTCAAAAAACTTCATACTTATAAGTGAGTGGGAGAGCTTCGACTGGAAGTCAAGGTATAAGGATGTAAATGCAAGTTTTAACGTTAAGGTCAAGCTGGACGGCAGATATTCGCCGGGGCTTTGGGAGTGATCATGGGTTTATTGTGTATAGAAGCGGCGTTAGCAGCCGGATATTGCGTGCTGTATGCGGTCTACAGTGCAAAGAAGCGCAACAAAGCCGCCGCTTGGGGTATGGCGGTGCTGTGCGTTGCTCTTGCTGCGGCGTTAGGCTCGTTATTCCTGCTTATTTAGGAAGTGTTCCAGCATGGAATTTGAAACAAGCCGCTCCCCGAGCGCTTTTGTTGCGGATTCACATGAAAGCCCCAGCAGATATGCGCCAAGAGACGCAGAATCGTACGGGTTAAGACCCTGTGCCGCAAGCGATGCGATTATTCCCGTGAGGGTATCGCCACTCCCGCCCTTTGACAATCCGCTGTTACCGCTGGTGTTGTAGGTTATGCCTCCGTCATGCGAGGCGATTATGCTCGTTGCGCCCTTTAGCAGCAGCGTACACCGGTTAATAGCCGAAAAGCTTTGCGCAATATAAAGGGGTGAATTTAAAATTTGAGCAGTATCACATCCGCATATCCTCGACATTTCCGCAGGATGCGGCGTCAAAATCGCATTTGGGTGCAGGAGACTCAAGAGCTTCCTGTTGACGGAGAGAGCATTCAACGCATCTGCGTCTATCACGGCGGTTTTCCTGCTTGATAAGACGGTCTGAAGGAGCTTAGCTATTGCTGAACAGTCCGTGCCAAGCCCCGGACCTATGGCGACGGTATTTGCCCATTCAATGCCTTTTTTGACCGCATCAAGCGCTTCGTCGAGTTCATCGAATGCGCTTATCATGGCCTCGGGGAGCGTTGAAAAATACTGCACCGTGTCTCTGTGACAGATGACCTTTACCAGACCACAGCCGACGGCGTATGCCGAACGGGCGCACATAAGCGCCGCACCGCCCATGCCCTTTGCTCCGGCGATTATCAATACCTTACCGTAGCTTCCTTTGTTGCTGTTTTGCTTGCGTTGCGGAAGGAGCTTTGCTATATCGCCATGCTCAAGCATCCGTTCGGCAAAATCGGAGTCGGCGATGCCGCTTTGGGGACAGATGGGGGCGACGTCAAGCTTACCCGTGTACTCACGCCCGGGGAAAAGCAAATGCCCGCGCTTTATAAACTGTATAGCGACGGTCTCATCGGCGTTTACACAGCAGCCGAGGGTCCTTCCGGTATCACCGTCTATGCCCGAAGCAATATCTATCGCAAGCCTGTACGCACTTTGTTCGTTTATAAGCTCGACAGCGGTTTTGTATATGCCGTCAACAATGCGGTTCAGCCCTGTGCCGAATATTGCGTCGATAATAAGCTCGAACGAGTTTTTTTCAAAAAAAGTGCAAAGCGCCTTGTCATCGTCGATCACGGTAACATCCAGACCGAGCTTTCGGTTGATGGAAAGATTTCGGTCGACAGACCGAGAAAGGCTTGATTCGCTGCCGATAATTATTGCGATGCTGTCCGTTCCGCGCATCTTGAGCAGACGCTGGACGCAAAGTCCGTCGCCGCCGTTATTGCCCACGCCGCACACGATCAGTATTTTTGCGGTGCAGAGGTTGACTTTTTCTATGTTTGATATTGCATTCACAACGCCAAAGGAAGCATTTTCCATAAGTATCTGTCCGTCAATGCCCACTTCGTTGCTGTAAAAAGCGTCAATTTTTGCCATTTCTTTCGGTGAAGTAATTTTAAGCATTTTTACCCCTCAGCGATACGTCGCCGCAGTCTATTGTTATAATTTTTTTTGCCCCGTCCTCGAGCAGTATGCGCCCGTAACAGTCAAAATCGGTCACACGACCGAACGTCTTTTTACCGTCTGCGCCGAGTATCGAAACATCCTGTCCTATCGTGCAGGAGACCTGCTTATATTCGTCAAGCAGGCTTTCAAAGCCTTCATCGGCTGCGATGAGCTTTGAATAGGAAAGAACACGGCGAACCGTTTCGGCGGCTATTGCCTCGGCGGAGAGATTTTTTCCGGTTATCATTTTCATCGAAACGGCGAGCGCCTCAATGTCCGGCGAAAATGAGCTGTTGGCGATGTTGATGCCGATACCGATAATGACAGCGTTTCCTACCGATTCAAGTAAAATTCCGCACAGCTTTTTACCGTTGTGCAAAATATCGTTGGGCCATTTGATTCTTATGCCGTCCGCATAGTCCGCCAGGGTTTTTTGTACGGCAACGGCGGCGGCTATTACATATCTTTGGGAAAATGAAGGAGAAACGGCATTTTTTATAAGTAGGCTCATACAGACAGTGCCATCGTCGTCCGTCCAGCTCCGCCCGATTCGTCCCCTGCCGCCAGTTTGCCTGTCGCAGACGAAAAGCACGGGTTTGAGGAAGGCGCCCGCTGAGGAATCCGAGGCAAATTGCTTTGCGAACCGTTTTGCATCATCGTTGGTGGATACGGTTTTGCACCTGTGGACTATTTCAAAATCCGCACCTGCGTATTCTGCAAGCTTTTTAAGATCGAGCTTATACATCATCGTCCTCGCCGCAGTCTGCCATATCCGCTTCAGAAAAATCGTCACAGTTTCCCGCAATCTCGCTGATACAGCGCTTGACGGTTTCATAGCCATATCCCCTTGAGACAAGGCGCTTGATGGTGCGCTGCTTTTGCTCGGCCTTTTCATATTTGTCGAACATATTGTAAAACTTTTCCGCAACGGCGAGCGCATTTTGATATTCAACCTCGTCTGTTACCGCTAAAAGGGCGTCGTCGATTATGTCAGCGGACAGCTTATGGCTTTTAAGCTGCTCATACAGCTTGCGCCTGCTCACGGGCTTTGTATTTAGGCGTGAAATAATAAAGTTTTCGGCATAGGCTTTATCGTTGATGTAGCCAAGCTCCTTTAATCTCTCCATCGTTGAGTATATCTCATAGTCGCCGAATTGGCAGGTATCAAGATAAAGCTCGGTTTCCAGTGCAGTTCGGGGCTTTGAGGTCAAGTAGCCGAGCGCCGCATCCATGGGGGAAATTCCTTTTTTTACTTTTTTCATTCCGTACTCCTTCGCGCCTTTTGTATTAAGCATCGCCTTACGTTTAAGTATAGCCGCATAAACAAATAAAATCCAACAATATACAATAATAAATTTAAAAATTGCGAGAAAACTAATATCGACAAACCGCAAGGAGGTTTAACAATGTCGAACAAAACCCAAAACAATGCGTCCGGAACAACGGCGCAGAGCACGCAGACGTTCGAAGATTTTCTGAGACAGACTTCGTCGAACTGGAACACGGAAACCGCCAACATGGATTCCAAGGATCTGGGCATAGTGCAGGACAACCTTTATCACGAGGCGCTTGCATATAAAAAGTGCCAGGTTTATTCGCAGTATCTTACGGATCCGCAGCTTAAGGGTCTTGCATCCAACGCTGCCGAGCATCATAAGCAGCATTTCAATGCTATGATGCAGTACCTGAATTGTCACTGAGGGGAGGGAGAACGATGAATAACAATCAATCGATGACCGAAAAGGAAATGCTCACCGACCTTTTGAACGAGGAAAAGTACCTTGTGAAGCAGTACGCCAGCGACATGACGGAATCGGCAAGTGCAAGGCTGAGGCAGGTGCTTTTGGCGAATATGACCGAATGTGCTACCGACCAGTACAGCATTTTTGACCAGATGAGGACGAGAAATATGTATAAGACGAAGCCGTCCCAGCCGCAGGAGATTCAGACAGCGAAGCAGGATATGCAGCAGCTCAAGAATCAGACGGGAATCTAACGGATTCCGGCAGACCATTTTGAAGCGGCTTTCAACCGCCAAGGTGGTCTGCCACCTGTTTATGGGAAAATATGCTCAGAAAAATCAATAGGGTTTTGTTGGCTGCAGCGATAGTAATGCTGGCTGCGTGCGGCGTTTTATTGCTGAGCATGCTGTGGGGAGCAGAAGACAGAAGTTGGATTGATAATGCCGACTTTGTAAATACTACGGGGGAAAAATATTGGAAAGGGGAAGAAAGACGGATTATGCTTAATACAACGATGCAGGGATACATGATAAAGGCCAAGCTATTCGAGCCAAGCGGTAACGCAGGCGCAAGTATATCGCCCGAGAGGGAGATACGGAGCAAAGGTGTATATATGAAGGAGGAGAAGGATCGTGCAGGACAGTGAAAAAGCAAGGAAATACAGGCAGAGGGTGAACGAAAAGGCACCCAAGAGCCATGTTTTTATGCAGTGTGTAAATGCCTTTTGGGTGGGCGGACTTATATGCTGCATAGGTCAGGCGCTGAATCTGATAGGCTCGGAGCTTTTGTGGCTCGATTCTGATGATACGTCGGCGTTTACGTCGATCGTGCTGATATTTTTGGGCGCATTCCTTACGGGTCTGGGCGTTTACGACAAGATAGGCTCGTTTGCGGGTGCAGGCTCCATTGTCCCCATAACCGGCTTTGCAAACTCTATAGTTGCGCCGGCGATGGAGCATAAATACGAGGGCTATGTTCTCGGCGTGGGAGCACAGCTTTTCAGCATAGCCGGGCCCGTACTTGTGTACGGCATAACCACGTCCGTAATAGTGGGGCTGATAGCCTGCATCGTTTAGACCGTGCGGAAGGGATGGAATACTTCGAATGAATACCAAGTGTATAGGAAAAAGAACGGTAAGGTTTCAAACACCGCCGAGAATACTTTCAACCGGAACGATAGTCGGTGACGTCGAGGGTGAAGGGCCGCTCGGAAGCTATTTTGACATAATACTCAAGGACGATATGTGGGGCGAAAAGAGCTACGAAAAGTGCGAGTGCAAGATGTTTGAACAGTCGGTGAGGACGGCGCTGGAGAAGATAGGCATGGATACGGAGAAATTGGATATTGTCCTCGGCGGCGATCTTCTGAACCAGCTTATCACCGCAAACTTTGCCGCACGGCAGCTCGGACGACCGTTTTTGGGGCTGTACGGTGCGTGCTCGACCATGGCGGAGGGACTTCTTGTGGGCAGCATGCTCATTGACGGAGGCTTTGCAAACTACGTTTCGGCAACCGCAAGCAGTCATTTTTCCACGGCTGAAAGGCAGTTCAGGATGCCGCTCGAGCTGGGCGGACAAACGCCGCCAACATCTCAGCGTACCGTTACGGGGGCAGGAACGGTGATTATCTGCGATGGGCAGAATGCGGCGGATAAGAATAACTCACTCAGCATATTTGAAAACATTGTCGTAGTGGGCGGAACAATAGGAAAGGTAATAGACTACGGCATAACGGATGCAAACAACATGGGCGGCGTTATGGCGCCCGCCGCCGCAGATACCCTCCTGACATATCTTGAGGAAAGCGGTGAGACGATTGAAGATTTTGATTACATTATCACGGGGGATCTCGGCTCGTTTGGCGCAAAGATGTTCAAGGAGCTTTGCCATGACTCGGGAGTAGAGCTTGGCGACAAGCATATCGACTGCGGCAACATAATGTTTTTACCTCAGCAGAACACGAAATGCGGCGGAAGCGGATGCGGATGTGCGGCAACGGTCTTTGGCGGCTATTTGCTAAAGCGCATGGAGGCAGGGGATTTTAAACGGGTTTTGTTCATGGCAACCGGCGCACTGATGAGCCCCGTATCAAGCATGCAGGGTGAATCTATACCCGCCATTGCACACGCAGTTGTGGTTGAAAGGAGATAAGACTATGGTCACGGATTTTATATGGGCGTTCATAATCGGCGGATTGATATGTGTTGTGGGGCAGCTGCTGCTTTCATATACGCGGCTGACTTCTGCGAGAATACTTGTCGTTTTTGTTACAGCGGGCGTTATTCTGACCGCCATCGGCGTATATGAGCCGCTTGTTGATCTTGCCGGCGCAGGGGCAACGGTGCCGCTTATGGGCTTTGGCTATGCGCTTGCAAAGGGTGCGATAGAGGGAGCAATGGAAAACGGCATATTCGGCGCCGTCACCGGAGGAATTATTGCCACTGCCGCAGGCGTTGCGGCGGCGATCGTGTTCGGATACCTTAACGCCCTGATCTTCAAGCCGAGAACGAAGAAATAAGCTAATAAAAAAGCGTGGATAAGACGGAAGATCCGTTTTATTCACGCTTGTATTACGTGCGGCTGAGGTTTAGTTGATGGAAAAGACCTGATACTCGGGCAAAAGCGGTTCTCCCGCATAGCCCCTCCATACGAATATGCGCAGAGGGTGCATATTGTATTTGGAGGTGTTGACCAAAACCTTTTTTACGACGACGTCGTCCTTGTAATAAACGGCATAGGCCTCGTATATAGTCCCTACTATCGGGTTGTTCTTTATCTGCCAGTAGGGAGCCTGAAGTGCGGAGGTCTGCACATATTCGGTCTCCGTTGGTGGAATTTCCTTGATGAACTCGGATACGAACTCAATTTTGTCGTAGGGGAGAGTTTCGCCGTAAATTGCACAGTGCATCTCCTGAGCCTTGCGGTCAACCCAAGTGAAAATGTAAATATCGTGTCCCGTGTTGTTGCGGAACTGAAAATCTATGCGGCCGCTGTCGATGGTTGCGTCAAGTCCGCCGTCGGCATAGGCACTCTTTTTGGTATGATTTCTGCGGTAAACGATCTCAAGGTCTGCGGTAACGGCGGCATTATAGATGGTGGTTGATACCTGGCATACGCCGCCGCCGGGCTGATCCTCGGTGCCTGCGCCGCCGTCGATTATTGCACCGGCAGGTTTCCATCCGGATTGGAGAGTGCGGAATCCGAGAATGTCGTTGCAGGAGAATATTTCGCCGGGCTTGATAACTGTTCCGTTGATTATTCCGGCGGCCTTTCGGATATTGTGAACTCGGTTGGAGCTGTTGCCGGACCTGTAGGAGGTGACGGCATGCGAGCGCAGATTAACGTAAGGCAGCAGATCGGAATCGGACACCTCGGGTGGAACAGGCTTTTCTTCGGCCTCGACCTTTACATCGTAGCCGCCTGCATTTACTACAGCTGCAATATCTTGAGAGAGCTTATCGGAGTTAAGCTCAACTCCGTTCAGGGATTTTGTGACGGTGATGGTCACGTTTTCTTCGTCGATGATGACGCCTGCGGAAATGGGGTCGATAGCAATCTTTTCGGCAATATCCTTAATAAATTCGGTTTCGGACGTTATTTTGGCAAAGTAGCGGAACTCGACGTCATAGCCGTTTTCCTTAATGTCATCCCTCATTGCGGTCAATTCTTCGTAGCTGCCGCTTCGTGCATGATTGAAAAGTTCTGTAAGAGTTTCCTCAAGATTCGTGGTAAACTCAAAATCGGACTCGCTTGCAAAGAAGCTTTGTCCCATATACTCAATTTCAATATTCATCTGTGGGATATTGCTGTCGATGGCATCGCTTACAATGGGGAGAGCCTCCTCATAGGTAAGGTTTCCCACGGGAATGCCATATACGGTCATTCCTTCCAAAAACGTGTTGCGGTGAACAAGCTGAAGTCGCTCGGTTTCCTGTTCATAGGCAAGCTGCTCTGCGGCTTTGCGGGTCTCCATATCCTTGTACGCGGACGAAAGCGTAAAGCCCATAGCACCGAGGAACACAAAAAAGGCAGCAAGAGAGCAACCGAATATCAACCATTTTGAAGTTTTATTTTTTACCGCAGATTCTTCCATTCAAACCTCCGAGGAAATATAAATGTTCATGTTTAATTATAGCTTAAAATTACATTATTGCAAGGCATAGCGAAAAATGTAATAAATTAGACATATATATTATCATGCGATTAAGCCCTTTAAGCGTCACCGAGCGCCTTTTTTATTTTCCAAAGGGATTCCTTATCGACCAGGGCGGTGATTTTTGTGCCGCTTTCGTCGTGCTCCTCGGTGATAATGACGGCTTCGCTTCTTATGAGGTTCATCGTATCATATTTGGAATACGGCACAACGAGCTCCACGGAGACCTTCCGATTCTGAAGAATTTCCGAAATCTTTGCCAAAAGGTTGTCAAGCCCCGCCCCGTTCAAAGCACTTGTGCAGACAAAATCGCCCTTGCCGTATGCAAACGGCTCCTCAAGGCGGTCACATTTGTTATACACGTTTATTACGGGCGTATGCGATACGCCGAGAGAGGCAAGTACGTCCTCGACTACCTTCATCTGCGTTTCGTAATAATCGGAGGTGCAGTCAACCACGTGAAGGATAACGTCTGCCTGTGCGACCTCCTCAAGTGTGGAGCGAAACGCTTTTACAAGCTCGTGGGGGAGCTTGTTTATAAAGCCGACCGTGTCTGAAAGCAGTACGGAGGTTTTGTCGTTAAGCTGAATTTGCCGAACGACCGTATCGAGGGTTGCAAAAAGCATATCCTCCGCAAGCACGCTGGAGCCGGAGAGCGCATTGAGCAGGGTGCTTTTGCCTGCGTTGGTATAGCCTACGAGCGACACAAGCGGAATGGTGTTTGCATTTCTTCGCTCACGCCGCAGGCTGCGCTGTTTCTCGATCTCGCCAAGCTCCTGTTCGAGCTCGAAAATTCGCCTGCTTATGCGCCGCCTGTCGATCTCCAGCTTTTTCTCGCCGGGACCTCTTGTGCCGATTCCGCCGCCGAGCCTTGACATGGAGCGTCCCTGTCCCAAAAGGCGGGGGAGCCTGTACTTGAGCTGCGCCAGTTCAACCTGCAGACGTCCCTCCTTCGATTGCGCCCTTGAAGCAAAAATGTCAAGTATCAGCGTAGTGCGGTCGATCACGAAAGCACCAAGGATGTTTTCAAGATTTTTTATCTGTATGGCGGAAAGCTCATCGTCGAAAATGAACAGATCTGCCTCAAGCTCGCTTCCCATCAGCTTAAGCTCGTCGGCTTTGCCGCTTCCGATATATGTTGCATTATCCACGGAACGCTTGCGCTGGCAGCTTCGCCCGACCACCTCTGCGCCTGCTGTGGCGGCAAGCTCGGCAAGCTCGTCGAGCGTGTCATAGTCCTCGCTGTTTTCTATCCCGACGAGGATGGCACGTTCCTTCCGTGCCTGCACAACCTCCTTAGTGCCGGATTTAAGCATATCGTCCACGTTGTAAATTTCGTTTACGAGCAAGGAGTGGGGAAGCCTGCTCAGTCCATACGGGCCGTAAACTGTGACGCTCCGTTCGGATTCGACAAGCTCGCCAAGGAATGCGCAGTATATACCTGCGGGTTTTCCGTCTCTGACGCCGATTGAGGCCATACAGTCAAGGCGCATACTCCTGAGCGTGCCGAGGTCAACACCGGAAGGGCGTCCGTCGCCGTTGGGATGCGTGTGTATGCAGCGCACGCCGCAAAGCCGGTCTATGTTTCTGACAAGGCGCATATTGGGCATGGATACAGTGTTGGCATCGCCTATCGAAACGTCCTTTATGCGACCGTCCCTGCCGATATACACTGATATTTCGTGTCCGAGCAGTCCCGTATACTCGCACATCGTTTCAACAAGTTCCGCCGAAATGAATTCGGAGGAGTGACAGTGCATATCATACATACCTTCCATTTTGGAAAGCACGCTTTGTCTTATTCCGCCAATGTTTCCGTTTATCTTCGTCATATCAATATCCTTGTACGAATTTTGTATAATTATACATCCATCGGCACAAAATGTGAAGCGTCAACGGTAATGGTTAAGCAGCTTTATCGCCCTATCGGAAAGCAGCAGAGTGACGGGCATGCTTAAAACAGCCATCAAAAGGTTGCACGCCTCCCCGAACGCCCAAACATAGTCCACGGAGATCACTCCGCCGAGTGCAATGGCGATGACAAGCACTGTGCGAAACGGCGCTATTGCCCGCTGACCGAAAAGAAATTCGGCGCATTTTTGACCGTACAGCGACCAGCCGACTATGGATGTGATGGCGAATAGAAACACCGACACGCTCAAAAACACGCCCGAGGCGGTATTACCGAATACCGTGGCAAAGGCATTTTTTGCAAGCAGCATTCCGGACACGTTCGCACCGCCGTAGGGTATGGCGATGCCGGAGCAAAGTATAACAAGCGCCGTTACGGTGCATATAAGTATAGTGTCGATAAATACCTCGGCTATTCCGAGCATGCCCTGCTTTAATGTGTCGTTTGTGGCGGCGGCTGCATGCGCCATCGGTGCAGAGCCTATGCCGGCTTCGTTTGAAAACGTACCCTTTACAAAGCCGACACGCATCGCCCGAAGCACGCCGAAGCCAACACCGCCGCCGATGACGGAGCGTAGACCGAACGCCTCCTTTATTATGCTTTGGAGGGAGGGAAGAATAAGCCCTGCATTGGAAAAAATTATTATTGTACCTGCAAGCACATACAAAATACCCATAAGGGGAACGGTGCAGGACGCAAAGTTCATTATTCCCGTCGTTCCTTTGAAAATTATTATGCCGCAGATTGCTGCGGAGACAACGGATGCCGCAGCAGCGACAAATAAGCTGTCGGAATTGAAGAGGGCGAGAGCACCCGAGGCGATGGTGTTGGATTGTATCATTCCGCCGCCGAAAACGGTGCTGAGCATGCAAAAAAGCGCAAACAGCCTTGCTATGGGCATTGCGCCCCGTCCAAGACCGTTCATTATGCAGTACATTGTACCGCCCACCCATTCGCCGTTGGCGTTTTTTTGCCTGTATTTTAACGCAAGGACGATTTCGACGCATTTTACCGCCATGCCCAAAAAGCCGCTTACCCACATCCAGAATATCGCTCCGGGACCGCCCATGACGAGCGCAAGGGCCACTCCGGCTATGTTTGCCGTGCCTATCGAGCCGCCGAGCGCCGCCGCAAGCGCCTTCACGGGGCTTACCCCATCGCACCTCCCCGACGAACAGCGCGAGCGCTTTCGCGATATGCCCGATAAAATGCACCGAAACGAGGTGAACAGATGACGAAACTGGAAAAAGCGTGTCTTTACGGTAAGATATGCACCCGATGAGAGCAAAAGCACGGATACTGCCAGGGTAAATATTTCCATAAACGGGACGCACCTTTCAAAAAACATAATGCCGCCGGCAAAGGCTCTATCAACCATATTCACCATATTACGGTATTATTCATAACCGCCGTTCTACATATATAGAATAATGAATATGCTACTATTGACCGTATCAAAGGGGAAGGCGGCAGGCAGCACGAATGATCGCAGAGCTGTATTTGATAGACAATGCCGTGATGAACATTCTTGTCATCCGACTTGCGGCGGCCATTTCAGGAAGGCGTGTAAAACCGGTACGGGCTGTACTTTTCGCTTCGGCGGGGGCGATATACGCCCTTGCGGCGGCATCGGCTTCGGCACTTATGATGCACTGGACGCTTAAAATCGCAGGAAGCCTGATACTTTCCGCTGTGCTTTCGTTCGGAAGCGTCAAGGAGTATTTTGTGGGAGCTGTTTCAATGTTTGCGGCGATATTCGTTGCCGGAGGGGCGGTGACTTGTGTTGCCCTGCTGGCATCGAGGGGATTTGGAAGCTTGGAAAGTCTGTCACCATTGACGGCGATCGCAGGAGCGTTCATTACATACCTTCTTCCTTATGCGGTAAGACGGCTCAGGGGAGAAAGGGCGAACGACGGGGAGGTTCTCGAGCTTGTGATAACAAACCAAGGGCAAAGATACAGCCTGAAAGCCGTGCTGGATACGGGGAATATGCTGATTGAGCCGATAAGCGGCCTTCCGGTAATAGTGATACATTCAAAGGCACGGGAGGAAAATGCGACTATTCCCATTCCTGCCTCAACGGTTTTCGGGGACGGAATGCTGTTTGGGTTCAGACCCGACAGGATTGAGCTGAACGGGAAGCAGATAGACGCCGTTGTCGTTCGGGCGAAGCGAGGCTTTGGGGATTATGAGGCACTTATACCGCCGTGCTTTATAAAGATGCAGGAGAGGGGAGAGATGAGGGAAGATGGTCAGGCTGTTTTATAAGCTGCTCGAAAGGATATACAGAAGATTTGGCATAAAGGCCGGCGTCTATTACATAAATACCGGAGAAACGCTGCCGCCGCCGCTGTCCAGAGAGGAGGAGGCGGTGCTGATGCAAAGGCTACAAATGAGCGATCTGTCGGTCAGGCAGATATTGATAGAAAGAAATCTGCGGCTTGTGGTGTATATCGCCAGAAAGTTTGAAAACACGGGCATACCGATAGAGGATCTTGTGTCGATCGGCACGATAGGGCTTATCAAGGCGGTAAATACATTTAACACGGGCAAGAAAATCAAGCTCGCAACATACGCCTCAAGATGTATCGAAAACGAAATACTGATGTTTTTAAGGCGCACATGCAAATTAAAGTCCGAGGTTTCGCTCGACGAGCCGCTGAACGTGGACTGGGACGGTAATGAGCTTTTGCTGTCGGACATACTCGGCACGGACTCGGATGCGGTGTCCCGCAGTCTGGAGGAGCAGGTGGATAAGGAGCTTTTGTTTACCGCAATGCAAAAGCTCGACGACAGGGAGAGGCGTATAATGGAGATGCGCTACGGGCTGAACAATACAAAGGAATATACCCAGAAGCAGGTTGCGGATATGCTGGGCATTTCGCAAAGCTATATATCACGCCTTGAAAAGCGCATAATTAAGCAGCTTAAAAGGGAGATAACGGCATTGCAATGAGTTTGCCGCCGCAAAATACTTGATTATGACGGCATAGGCGTGTACAATATTCCATAACTAAAGTTTTAACGGAGAGACTTATGGAATTTCAGAGTGTCGATCTTTGCCTCAAGGCGATGATTGACGGATTTACGGCGTCAAGCAACCTTAAATCGGTTTCCAATTATGCGTTTTCGTCGCTGTACCTGTGGAACAACGGCGATGTTATAAGCGCTGCCGCTGAGGATGATGTGCTTTTTGTACTGCAGCGATTTTCGGGAAATCCCGCTGCAATGCTTATGCCCATACCGTACGGCAGGAGCGATGAAGAAAGCCGCTTCCGGGCCGTTAAAACGGCGGAGCGATGGTTTCTTGAGCATGATATAAAGCCTGCATTTGCGGCACTCGATACCGAGAGTGCAAATTTGTTTGCAAAAAGGCTTCCCGAATATACGCTTACCGAGGACCGTGACAATGAGGATTATGTTTACGATGCCCGTTCCTTGATAACCCTCTCGGGGAAAAAGCTGCACGCCAAGCGAAATCACATAAATAAGTTTAACTCCCTTTACGAAAGCGAATACGTGAGAATAACGCCCGATGCGGTGAACGAATGCCTTGCGCTTTTCGACCTCTGGCAGGAAAACTCCGCCGGTTACGACAGATACGGCGAAAGGGAGGCGCTGAAAAAGGCCATAGTCAATATGGATGCGCTTGGACTTGTCGCCGGAGGCATCGCTGTGGACGGCAAGCTGGTTGCATTATCCGTGGGGGAGCGGCTGACCGATGACACGGCACTGATACATTTTGAAAAGGCGGACAGCAGCTACGCCGGAATATACTCGGTCATAAACCAACGCTTTGCGGAAAATGAGTTTTCGGACGTTCGGCTTATTAACCGGGAGGAGGATATGGGAATAGAGGGGCTGAGAAAGTCAAAGCTTTCCTACAACCCGACAATGCTCATACAAAAATACACGGCAAAGCTATGAAACTGAGGATACGCACAATAGAGAACGGGGAATACGTCAAGGCTAAAAGGCTGTGGGCTGAATGCTTCCCCGAGGATGACGGAGAGTTTATTGAGTACTATTTTGCAAATCGCACCTCGCCCGACAATATAATCGGCGCATTCGATGGGGATGGAAAAATGCTGGGCGGTCTGCATATAATCGGGCAAAAGCTCCGTATATGCGGCACGGAAAAACGAATAGGCTTTATTGCGGGCGTGGGAACAAAACCGGAACACAGAAACAGGGGGATTGCATCCAAGCTGCTTGAGGCGGCGGTGCCTGTAATGCGGGATAGAGGCTGTGCTGCTGCTGTGCTGCAGCCGTTTAACGACGATTTCTACAAAAAATACGGCTATAGGGACTTTGCATTCGCAGGCAGATGCAAATCCGTCGCGCCAACAGAGCACAAAAACGAAAACTATGATGAAAAGTCCCTGCTTTCAAAATATAATGCTTTTATGGCAGGATATGACGGCTATGCGGTGCGGGATGAAGGGACATATACGAACCTGATAAAGGAGTTTTCGGCGAACAATGCGAAAA
The DNA here is from genome assembly GCA_016296415.1 of Clostridia bacterium. Lineage (GTDB taxonomy): Bacteria > Bacillota > Clostridia > Christensenellales > CAG-138 > JAEDJH01. The sequence goes on from JAEDJH010000002.1 coordinate 34,996, forward strand.
TATTCTCTTTAGGCGATTCCTATGCCCTTGTCTATGCAGGCAGCGGCGTTGAACCGGCTCAGGTCATGGAATTTGTCGGGAATGGCGATGCGTCTGCGTTGGCTTCCGTGATAAAAAGTTCATTTGGTGATGCGGATATACTTGTACCCACAGACAGCCCGCTGTGTGAGCCCGGGAGTATAAGCGTGTTCAATCAGATTTTGCCGATAGATGAACAAAAGCTGACCGACGGAACGGGCTTTTTGAATGCGGACAGCCTGATAAAGCATATAAATTTGCACGGCTTTGCGCTCGACAGATACTAATTATGGCGCAAATGGTAAGTTTTGCAAGACGAGGCTTTTTTCGCTTGACGATTGGCGGGATATAGTGTATTCTGTTTTTGGCTTGTATGGGAGAATTTCCTGTATGTGCCACATCATTATTTAAGGACGGTTTTAACATGAACAGCGAATTTGTAAACGGCATTGCTGATTTTTTCAAAAACGGCGGCTTTATGATTATATTGATGATAGGCCTGCTTGCCCTTATGATAATACCGCAGAGAAAGCGTGAAAAAAAGGTCAAAGAAATGCTCAACTCCATCAAGCCCGGTGACCGTGTTCGTACCATCGGCGGCATATACGGAACTGTGACCTCCGTTAAGGACGACTTTGTAACCATCAAGTGCGGTCCCGACCAGGCAAGGCTCGTTTTCTCCAGAAACGCCATCGCAAACGTTGAGGATAACCCCGTGGAAAACACCATGAGCGAAGAAGTCAAATAATTTACGGTAAGATGATCTGCGACCCTGCTATGAAAAGCGAGGGTCGCTTTGTTTTACCTTTTTATAAAGATGAGGCAATGCCTCTGTATGGCATCGCCCCGTCACCTTTATATGTTGTTGTCGATAAACTCGCCGAGCGAGCGTTTGCTCATGGCGCCCACGGAGCGGGCGATAACGTCGCCGTCCTTGAATATCAGCAGGGTGGGAACGGACGATATGCCGTAGCTTGATGCGATATTCGGGCATCGGTCTATATCCGCCTTGAAAAAGTCCATTTCCGAGGAATACTCCCCGATGACATCGTCGAGCGTCTGCGCCATCACCCTGCAGGGCATGCACCACGATGCGAAAAAATCCACAAGCTTCGGCTGACCGTCCGAAAGTATCCTTTCGTCAAAGTCCGCTTCGGTTATCTGATTTATGCTGCTCATTGTTTTCCTCCGATAATTCGTTTAATTCGTTTTCATTGGTTATTATGTGCAGCATTTTAGGCTTAAACTCATTTAATTTACTGAGCTTGGGTTCGAAAAGATGGACGATCCCATAAACGGCAGCGGAAAAAAGCACGCCGAGAACTATCGCCCATATATCCGACAGAAGCGAGCCCAGTATAACGCCGAGCATCAGTCCGATAAGCGGAAGCCCGTACATAATGAGACTTGCCTTCACCATGCTTTTTGCATGAAGCTCAATGGCGACATAGTCCCCTGCGGAGGCACCGGCAGAGTTTACTATTTCGATAACGGCTTCATCACTGCCCAGAGTGAAACACGCCTTGCAGTTTCCGCAGGCTTTTGTGCGCTTAAAGGATACCCTTGCCATGTTCCCGCATATTTCAATTACTTTTCCGTACTGCCGCATATTTTTCTCCCGGGCAAAAGGCGGTGCTATACTTCCTTTTCGATGATTGTTATATACAGATCATCGAGCTGCTTTTGGTCAACGACGCCTGGAGCGTCCGACATAAGGCACGATGCTGTCTGCACCTTCGGGAAAGCAATAACGTCACGAATGTTGTTTGTTCCGGTCATGAGCATAGTGAGTCTGTCAAGACCGTATGCAAGTCCGCCGTGAGGGGGCGTGCCGTATCTGAGTGCATCCATAAGGAAGCCAAAGCGATCCCATGCCTGCACCTTCGAGAAGCCGAGCAGGGAGAATATCTTCTCCTGAAGCTGGGTGGAATGGATACGGATGGAGCCGCCGCCGGCTTCATAGCCGTTGATGACCATGTCGTAAGCCTTTGCCCTTGCCTTAGAGGGGTCGGTGTCAAGAAGCTCAATATCCTCGTCCTTAGGGCTGGTGAAGGGGTGGTGCTGTGCAACGTAGCGCTTTTCCTCCTCGTCCCACTCGAACATCGGGAAATCCGTAACCCAAAGCACGTCGTCCTTTGTATGGTCGATAAGGTCGAGTCTGCGTGCAAGCTCGTTTCTGAGAGCGCCGAGCGATGCAAATACCGTGCTGTTGGAGGCGTCGGCCACAAAGAAGATTATGTCGCCCACGGCCGCATCTACGCGCTCGTGTATTGCGGCAAGCTGCTCGTCGGTCAGGAATTTTGCGAATGAGCATTGCATTCCGTCGGGCTTCATGCTCATCCATGCAAGTCCCTTTGCCCTGTAAATCTTCACAAACTCGGTAAGTTCGTCGATATTTTTGCGTGTAAACCTATCAACTGCGCCCTTGGCATTGATGCACCTGACGCTTCCGCCGCCCTCAAGAGCCGAGGTAAATACCTTGAAGCCGCAGCCTCCGACTATATCGCTTATGTCCCTAAGCTCAAGACCGAACCTCGTGTCGGGCTTATCCGAGCCGAAGCGCTCCATTGCTTCCTTATATGTAAAGCGCCTGAGAGGCAGCTCGATGTCAACGCCCTTTATCTCCTTGAAGAGCTTCTGTATGAAGCCCTCGTTGATGCTCATAACATCCTCTTCGTCAACGAAGGACATCTCGAGGTCGATCTGCGTAAACTCGGGCTGCCTGTCGGCGCGGAGGTCCTCGTCACGGAAGCATTTGACGATCTGCATATAGCGGTCGTAGCCGGAGATCATCAAAAGCTGCTTGAAAAGCTGAGGACTTTGGGGCAGGGCATAGAATTTGCCGGGGTGAACTCTGCTCGGAACGAGGTAGTCCCTTGCGCCCTCGGGCGTGCTCTTTGTGAGCATGGGCGTTTCAATTTCCCAAAAGCCGTTTTCACCGAAATAGCGGCGTGTGCATTCGGATATTTTGTGGCGTGTGCGGAGTATCTCCTGCATACGGGGACGCCTCAAGTCCAGATAGCGGTATTTAAGCCTTATCTGCTCCTGAGCATCAAGGTTGTCATCGACATAGATGGGCGGGGTAGAGGCTTTGCTTAAAATTTTAAGCTCCGATGCTATAAGCTCGAATGCACCCGTTGCCATGTTGGGATTGACCATTTCGGGGGCTCTGTTTTTCAGGGTACCCTTTACGGCGATAACAAATTCACTGCGTATGGTTTCAGCAAGCTCGAAAACAGACTTATCGGCAGTGCTTTCGTTAAAAACCACCTGCATGGTGCCGGTGCGGTCACGAAGTCCGATGAATATCAATGAGCCGAGGTTGCGCCATGTGCCTGCCCAACCCATGAGCAAAATTTCCTTGCCGACATCCTCCTGTGTAGGTTCGGCGCAGTAGTGTGTGCGCTTCCAGCCGCGCATAAGTTCGTCCATAGTTTCCTCCTTAAAATCAATTCGCAAGGTATTTATGCAGTTCGCTTTGCGGTATGGTTTCTTCCGTACCGAGAGCCATGTTCTTTACGGTTATCATGCCGTTTTCAAGCTCCTTGTCGCCGATCACGCCTGTAAAGCGGACGTTCAGCTTCGATGCGTACTTGAACTGCGCCTTTATGCTGCGCCCGACGTGGTCGATATCGGCCTTCAAGCCGTGAGCCCGAAGCTCTGCGGCAAGGCGTAGGCTGAGCAGTCGTTCCTTTTCACCGAGCGATGCGATGTAAATATCGTATGCCTTGGGTGCGGGGAACTCGATGCCCTGATTTTTTGCGACGAGCAGCAGACGCTCGAGTCCGAGTCCGAAGCCCACGGCGGGGGTGTCGCTTCCGCCGAGCTGTGCAACGAGCCTGTCATATCTTCCACCGGCGCACACAGCTCCCTGGGAGCCGATGTGGGTGGAGATTATTTCAAAAACGGTTCTTGTGTAATAGTCGAGTCCGCGAACAATGAACGGGTCAACGACGTATTCTATGCCGAGCGAGTCGAGCGAGGCCTGCAGCTCGTCAAAGTGAGCCTTGCAGTCATCGCAGATGCTGTCGAGTATTTTCGGTGCATCCTTGCAAATATCCTTGCACTTTTGCTCCTTGCAGTCGAGTATGCGAAGCGGGTTGCGTTCGAGTCTTGTTAGACAGGTGGGGCAAAGCTCGGTTTTGTATTCGTCGAGATACGCACGGAGCGCCTCGTTGTATTTTTTGCGGCAGTCGGGGCAGCCGATGCTGTTTATGTGCAGTACAAGCTCTTTTATGCCGATGGTTTTGAAAAGCTCAAGTGCTATGGAGATACACTCTGCATCCTGACTTGCCCTCGGTGCGCCGAAAACTTCTATTCCGAACTGATGATGCTCACGGTATCTGCCGGACTGCGGACGCTCATAACGGAATATGGGTGCATTGAGGTAATACATCTTCGTGGGCTGTGCATCGTTGAAAAGTCTGTTTTCGATAAACATTCTTACGACGCCGGCCGTGCCCTCGGGCTTCAGCGTGAGCGAACGTCCGCCACGGTCATCAAAAGTGTACATTTCCTTTTGCACGATATCCGTCGTATCACCCACACCGCGAGCAAAAAGCTCGGTATGCTCGATCACGGGCGTGCGTGCTTCGTTAAAGCCGTACTTATCGCAGATACTGCGAATGATGTTTTCGACGTGCTGCCATTTGTAGCTTTCGCCCGGCACTACGTCGAGTGTGCCTTTCGGTCTTTGAATTTCCATAGTCTCCTCCGTGTCTGTAAAAAAGTAAAAGCGATCCTTCTATCCCAAGGGACGGAAGAACCGCGGTGCCACCCAATTTGAGCATAAAAATGCCCCACTTTTCCCGATAACGCCCTGGTGCGTCCGCCATTTCCTGCGGAGGCTCACGGTTGTCATTCATCGGGGGCAATTTCGGGGCATCTCTCAACCAAATGCCGAAGCATCGGAATGCCCTCTCTGTGCGGTTGCCGACGATTACTCTGCCGCTCATAGCCGTTATGCGATTATACCATAGGTTTGGAGAGTGTCAAGCGGTTTAATCCTCAATCTCCAAAATATTGCCGAAAAAGCGGCGAAGCTCCGAGTAGTCGCAGTCGGCCGCCATGGTCGTGAACTCTATCTTAAGCTCAGGAGCAATGCTGAAAAGCAGGCTTTCCACGGCAGTCCTTACCGACGGAGATCTCATGTGCTCGACGTGGGCGTTGTTCTCGAAAGCGATCCTGAGGATGTCATCGCTTATAAACGCTCCCTTTCTCTGCATGAACGCCGACCACGTCATCGGTTCGCTCAACTGAAGCATATCCGCAAGCTTGGCGGCTATGTCGTTGGCATTAGCCTGCGTCTTTGCGAAGGTTTTTACACGTTCTGCGGAAGCCTTGCCATCGGGAACGGAAGGATTGATGACGGCTTCCGACTTGGGCGCATCGGTGAGAGGAAGTTCGTATCTTACGGCGATACCGTTTTTGACGTCCCTTTCGAGCCTATGCACACGGTCGGCAAGGGTATCGTATGCGATATGCTCCTCGGGCTTACATATTTTATATAGTGTGCTTTCTATAAGCACACGAGGCAGTGTAAGCCAGCGCATGTCGGACTGCGTTTTCAATAAAAGGTCTATTGAACGGGTGAGCCTTTCGGGGGAGACGCCCTTTGCCTGCTCGATATAGCGCTGCATGGTGTCCTCGGTGCAGTCCAGCAAATCACCGCAGGAGCCGCATAGCTTTGCCATCAGCAGCGCACGCAGGTGTGATGCAAGGTCATGGACAAAAACACCGAGATCGCGCCCCGAATCGACTATCGACTGAAGCTGCAGGAATACGCTCTTTGTATCGGAAGCGAGCAAAGCATCCGCAAACGGGAAAAGTATGCGCTCATCGACGCTGCCGAGCACCTGATATACCATATCCGCCGTAATTTTTTCGCCGCAGAACGATATACATTGATCGGCAAGGCTCAAAGCATCTCTCAATGCGCCGTCGGATGCACGGGCTATGGCAAGAAGCCCCTCGTCGTCGATGGCGGCATCTGTCTTGTCAAGCACGTCCTTCAGGCGTGCCACAATATCAGAAACCGATATGCGCTTAAAATCAAAGCGCTGACACCTTGAGGTGATGGTCGCCGGCAAGCGCTGAGGCTCAGTGGTGGCGAAAATAAACATTATATGGGAGGGAGGTTCCTCCAAAGTTTTCAGCAGCGCATTGAAGGCACTTTGCGACAGCATGTGCGCCTCGTCGATGATGTAAACCTTTTTGCCGAGCTGCAGCGGTGTGAAGGAAGCTTTATCCATAAGCTGTCGCATATCACCCACGCCGGTGTTGGAAGCGGCATCCATTTCAACGATGTCGAGCGATTCGCCTGCGCTTATGCGGCAGGCTTCGCATTTTCCGCACGGGCTGCCGTCCATCGGGGAGAGGCAGTTCACGGCACGGGCAAATATCTTTGCGGTGGAGGTTTTACCCGTACCCCTTGTGCCGCAAAAAAGATATGCATGGGCAACGTGCCCGGTGCTTATTTGATTTTTTAGTATCGTGATTATATGCTCCTGTCCGACAACATCGGAAAACACGTGCGGACGATACTTTCTGTACAAAGCTTGATAGCCCATATTCCACCTCGTGCGAAATATCTTCAACTATACAATTATAGCATTTGCGGGCGAAAATGAAAAGTCCCGGGACAGAATAAAAGCGGCTGCTGAAAAATTTAGATATTATTCAAAATTTTTAAAATAATGCTTTAAATATTTGAATTTATTTGATAGAATATTCTCGTAATGCTGTGATTTGATATATTATCACAAATCACGGAAAAAATATTGGAGGAAAATGTTATGAAGAAATTTGTCGCATTGATGCTGGCACTCTTGTTCGTATTCGCCGTTGTCGGCTGCCAGGGAATGGGCCAGAAGACCTATGAGATCGCTCTCGTTACCGACGTTGGCGATATCGACGATAAGTCTTTCAATCAGGGTACTTGGGAAGGCGTTAAGGCCTTCGCTGAGGAGAACAAGATCTCCTACCAGTACTACCGTCCTTCCGAGAACAGCACCGAAGCTCGTATCGAGACCATGAAGTCCGCTATCGAAAAGGGTGCAAAGGTTGTTGTTTGCCCCGGTTTTCTCTTTGAAGATGCTATCTATGCAATTCAGGGCGATTATCCCGAAGTAAACTTCCTGCTCCTCGACGGCGAGCCCCACGATGCCGACTACAACTACGAGACCAAGCCCAACGTTCACTGCATCCTTTATCAGGAAGAGCAGGCCGGTTATCTTGCAGGTTACGCAGCAGTTAAAGACGGCTATAAGAACCTCGGCTTCCTCGGCGGAATGGACGTTCCCGCTGTTATCCGTTTCGGCTATGGCTTTGTACAGGGCGCAAACGCAGCAGCTGTTGAAATGGGCATCGCTGATCAGGTAAATGTTAAGTACTGGTACTCCGGCAGCTTCTCTCCCGAAGATGCTATCAAGACCAAGATGGCCGGTTGGTATTCCGAGGGCACCGAAGTCGTATTCGCTTGCGGCGGCGGTATCTACCTCTCTGCTGTTGCAGCAGCAACCGAGGCCGGCAATGCAAAGGTTATCGGCGTTGACGTTGACCAGTATGCAGAATCCGATCTCATCATCACCTCTGCAATGAAAGAGCTTGCACAGTCCGTAATTCTTTCCCTTACCGACCTTTATGCCGCGAAGACTGAAGAATCCTTCGCATGGCCCGAGGCGTATGCAGGAAAGACCGCTAAGCTCGGCGCTGCTGACGACTGCGTAGGTCTCCCCACCGCTGAGACTTCCTGGCGTTTTGCAAACTACACCGTAGCAGAGTACGAAGCTCTCTTCGCACTTGTTAAGGACGGCACCATCGTTATTTCCGACGCAGTTGATGCAGCACCCGAAGTTGCTATCGCTGTTGACTACCAGAACTGATTTTTCTAAGCAAAACTCTTAGAAGCAATGAGGGCTGGGCGTAAAAGCCCGGCCCTTTTGTTATTACCGTGAGGGGGAATCTTTATGAGCGCGTATGAAATTGAAATGTTAAACATAACCAAAGAATTCCCGGGAATAAAAGCAAACGACAACATCACCCTGCAGCTTAAGCATGGTGAGATTCATGCTTTACTTGGTGAAAACGGAGCGGGTAAATCCACACTGATGAGCGTTCTGTTTGGTTTGTATCAGCCTGACGGCGGGCAAATACTCAAAAACGGCAAGGTTGTTAAAATCAACAACCCCAACGATGCAAATGACTTAAACATTGGAATGGTTCACCAGCACTTCAAATTGGTTGAGGTGTTCTCGGTGCTTGATAATATTATACTCGGCGTCGAGCCGAACAAGCTCGGCTTCCTGCGGAAAAAAGAGGCTCGCCAGAGGGTAATGGAGCTTAGTGAAAAGTATAAGCTCATGGTTGATCCCGATGCTATGGTCGAGGATATTTCCGTCGGTATGCAGCAGCGTGTTGAAATACTCAAGATGCTGTACAGGGACAACGAAATACTTATATTCGACGAACCCACGGCCGTTTTGACTCCGCAGGAAATTGACGAGCTGATGACGATAATGAAAAACTTTGCCAAGGAAGGCAAGTCGATATTGTTCATCACCCACAAGCTCAACGAGATCATGGCGGTTGCCGACAGATGTACTGTTTTGAGAAAAGGCAAGTGCATCGGTACGGTCGAAATTAAGGATACAACGAAGGAAGAACTGTCGAGAATGATGGTCGGCAGAAACGTCAATTTCAAGGTTGACAAGGCCGAAACCGTTCCCGGGGAAGTGGTGTTCAAGGCGGAAAATGTAACCGTTGCATCCAAACGCCACAAAAATAATGCCGTAAAGGACGTTTCCTTTGAGGTAAGAGCAGGCGAGATCGTCTGCCTTGCGGGTATCGAGGGCAACGGACAGACGGAATTTGTACACGCCATAACCGGATTGGAAAAAATTTCCGCAGGAAAGGTAACGCTTTGCGGCCACGATATAACCAACGCCACAATAAGACAGCGTTCCCAGTTCGGCATGAGCCATATACCCGAGGACAGGCATAAGCATGGTCTGGTGCTCGACTACGCTCTTGAGGAAAACCTCGTTCTGCAGCGCTATTGGCAGCCGGAGTTCCAGAAAAACGGCTTCATTCGCCATAACGAGGTAAGGGAATATGCAGAAAAGCTGATCGACCAGTACGATATAAGAAGCGGTCAGGGCGCAGTTACCGTGGCAAGAAGCATGTCCGGCGGCAATCAGCAAAAGGCGATCGTAGCAAGGGAGATCGACAAAAATCCCGAGCTGCTCGTTGCGGTACAGCCTACAAGAGGTCTTGACGTAGGTGCGATAGAATATATCCACAAACAGCTTGTTGCACAGCGTGACGAGGGTAAAGCGGTGCTTTTGGTCTCGCTTGAGCTTGATGAAGTTATGAACGTAAGCGACACCATACTCGTAATGTACGAGGGCGAAATTGTCGGAAGATTCAAGGCGGGAGAAGTCACGGTTGAGGAGCTTGGTCTGTACATGGCCGGCGCAAAGCGTGATAACAGGAGGTGTGACAATGAAGATTAAACAATTCTTCAGCGGCAAGGCGGCGACGAGCTTTTCGGCATCGCTGCTGTCGATACTTGCGGGACTTGTTTTCGGTCTGATATTGCTGTTTTGTATAAACGCAGAGGATGCTCTTTACGGCTTCAGCAGACTGATTACCGCCGGTTTTTCATCGACCGGCAAGTTTGCAAAGGTGCTTTATCAGGCGGCTCCTCTTATAATGACGGGTTTGTCCGTAGGCTTTGCGTTTAAGACGGGTCTGTTCAATATCGGTGCCTCCGGTCAATATACCGTAGGTGCTTTCGCCGCCTTGCTGTTCGCATTGCAGTTCAAAGCTCCGTGGTATGTGTGCATGCTGGTTGCAATGGTTGCCGGCGCACTGTGGGGTGCAATCCCCGGCTTCTGCAAGGCATTTTTCAACGTAAATGAGGTTATAACGGCGATCATGTTCAACTGGATCGGTTTGTTTGTGGTCAACCTCAGCGTGTCTAATCTCCCGAATATGCTTTCGTTTACATACGGCGGCTCCGTCAAAAACATGACGGCTGCGCTGGAGGTTGCAAACCCGGACGCCATAATACCGAAGCTCGGGCTGGACAAGCTTCTGGACTCGAGCTACATGAATATAAGCATTTTCATTGCAATCGCCGTTGCGGTGATTATGTGGATATTGCTGAGCAAAACCACTTTCGGCTATGAGCTCAAGGCTTGCGGATACAACAAGCATGCAAGCATTTATGCGGGAATAAGCGCAAAAAAGAACATTATTCTCTCTATGGTGATCGCTGGTGCGCTTGCCGGAATAGGCGGCGGTATCTATTTCCTGAGCGGAACAGCACAGTATTCTATTGAAAAGGTGCTGCTTGATATGGGCTTTAACGGCATATCCGTTGCGCTTTTGGCTTTGTCCAATCCCATCGGCACAATATTCAGCGCAATATTTATCTCGTATATCCAGGTCGGAGGCGAGGCGATGCAGCCGGAGTTCCAGACCCATATTATCGACATAATAATTGCGGTAATAATCTATCTGAGCGCATTCTCTCTGCTGATGAGGAATGTAATCACACGCATCGGAAAGCGGAAGAAGGCACAGCCGGAGACTGCTGCCGAGCCTGTAACACAGACGCAGGAGGAAAATGCTCTCCCGTCGGACAATACTGAAAATGAAAGCGAGGTAAACAAGTAATGGTAATACTATCCGATATTATCAGCATGACCGTGCTGTTTGCAGTGCCTCTGCTTTTGGTTGCTTTGGGCGGAATGTTCTCGGAGAGAAGCGGTATAATCAACATCGCTCTTGAGGGTATAATGATAATCGGTGCTCTTGCGGGCTGTCTGTTCATGCGTGCGATAAGCAATGCTCCCTTCGCAGTTGAGGCGCCTCAGTTTGCGATGCTGCTGACGATACTCGTTTCGGCACTTTGCGGTGCATTGTTCTCCCTGCTGCTGGCGTTCGCATCCATCAACCTCAGGGCAGACCAGACGATCGGCGGCACGGCACTCAATATGCTTGCTCCCGCATTTGCGGTAGTGTTGACATGGGCAATACAGGGACAGGGACAGACCACAATACTTATTCCGACATGGGCGAGAATATCCCTTCAAAACTTCTCGGACGGCTTTGTCGGCAGCATTTTCGGCGCCGACGCAGGAACAAGATTCTTTGAAGCGCTCGACGGAACGTTCGTCGGAAACCTGTTCTTCAAGAGCTTCTACCTTACCACTCCGATAGCATTCGTGCTGCTCATTGCCGCCATAATCGTGATGTACAGAACGAAGCTCGGACTTAGGCTCCGTTCGTGCGGTGAGCATCCGCAGGCTGCAGATTCGGTCGGAATAAACGTTTATAAGATGCGCTATACGGGAGTATTCATCTCCGGTCTGCTTGGCGGTATCGGCGGAATAGCTTATACCATGGCTGCAGGCGCAGGATTCCAGTCTACCGTTGCCGGCTATGGCTTCCTTGCACTGGCGGTTATGATTTTCGGTAACTGGAAGCCGCTGAACATACTCGGCGCATCGTTCTTCTTTGCTCTGTTCAAGGTCATCGGTTCGTACAGCAGCAGCATACCGTTCCTGCCGAGCTTTGAAAATGTTGCGGCAAGCGACTATATTTACCAAATGCTGCCCTATATAGTCACCATGATTATATTGGTGCTTACCTCCAAGAAATCGAGGGCTCCCAAGGCCGAGGGCATACCTTACGATAAGGGCGCAAGATAACCTAAAAGCTGTTTTCGGGCAGGTTAGCCTGCCCGATTTGGAAAGCTTCCGCAGAGCATCGGAGGCTTCCCAAATTCA
>JAEDJH010000042.1 GCA_016296415.1 Clostridia bacterium
CGGAACAAAAGCCGGCCTGCTTTTTGCGTCCGAAGGGGCTTTTTTTGTAATAGCGTCGGTGGGGGGCGGCGGCGCAGCCTGCGGCTGCGGCCCACGGCGGAGCCGTGGGGGCCGTGCGAAGCACGGCACGCCGCCGCCCCCGGGCAGCTTTTTCAACAAATTCCATTCGCCGCACCGCCCAAAAATCAAAAACTGCGTAACTCTTAGCTCCCCAACTCTATTCCCCCACTTGACAAGCCTTGCGCAAAACGATAAAATAACTTGTGATATATATCATAAACTATATTACGGGGTGATTTTATGCCGCCTAAGGTAAAGATAACAAGGGAAGACATTATCAACGCCGCAGTAGGCATCGTTCGAAGGGACGGAGCGCAGGCGATAAACGCAAGGGAGCTTGCCGCCGTGCTGAATTGCTCCACACAGCCGGTGTTTTCCAATTTTGAAACGATGGATAAGCTGCGCCTTGCGGTCGTGCATGAAGCGGATGCGCTATGCCGTGAATATATGCGGCACGAGGTTGAAAGCGGTGAGTTTCCGCCGTACAAAGCAAACGGCATGGCCTACATACGGTTTGCAAAGGAGGAAAGGGAGCTGTTCAAGCTGCTTTATATGCGTGACCGAAATGGGGAAGCCATTCCCGAGGGGGATGCCGTCAACAGCCAAATGGAGACCATCGTACAGGGAAACACGGGCCTTGACGGTGAGGAGGCGAAGCTGTTCCATCTTGAAATGTGGGCGTTCGTGCATGGGATAGCAACCATGTTTGCAACGGGCTTTCTCGATCTTGAGTGGGAGCTTGTAAGCAAAATGCTCACCGACGCCTATCTTGGGCTTAAAATGCGTTACGAAACGGAGAAATAGAATATGTATGCAGTAAAAACGGAGGGCTTAACAAAAAAGTACAAGGACACGGTTGCGGTGGATAACCTCAGCATTTCCGTACTGTGGGGTGAGCTGTTTGCCCTGCTCGGCGTGAACGGCGCAGGCAAGACCACCACCGTTAAGATGCTCACTTGCCTCACGAAGCCGACTTGCGGCGACGCCTTTTTGAACGGAAAAAGCATACTGAAGGATTCTGCCGCCGTGAAGTCCTTTACAGCCGTTTCACCGCAGGAAACAGCCGTTGCGCCCGGACTTTCGGTTAAGGAAAATCTTGAGCTGATCTCGGGCGTTTACGGCTTTACGAAGGAAAAGCGTGCTGAGAAAATTGCGGAGCTGACGGGGCTTTTGGGGCTTGAAGCCGTGACAGACAAGCGGGCGGGCAAGCTGTCCGGCGGCTGGCAGCGCAGGCTGAGCATAGCGATGGCGCTTATAAGCGAACCGGAGATTTTGTTCCTTGACGAGCCCACGCTCGGGCTTGACGTGCTCGTCAGAAGTGAGCTTTGGGACATTATCCGCTCCCTCAAGGGACGTGTGACCATCATAATGACAACGCACTACATGGAGGAGGCGGAGGCGCTTTCCGACCGCATCGGAATAATGAAGGACGGTAAGCTCCTCATCGCAGAGACCGCCGAAAGCATAAAAAAGGCGGCTGGAACGGACAGCCTTGAGCAGGCGTTTGTGAGCTTTGCACGGGGGGTGGTAAAATGAGGATGCTGACGTTTGCGGGAAGGAACGCAAAGGAGATACTTCGGGATCCGCTGAATTTGGCGTTCGGGCTCGGCTTTCCGCTTGTGCTGCTGATGCTTCTGAGCCTGATACAGGCAAATATCCCCGTGCCGCTTTTCGAGATAGGGCATCTGACCCCGGGCGTTACGGTATTCGGGCTTTCATTCATGACGCTGTTTTCGGCAAGCGTGATTGCAAAGGACAGGGGAAGCTCGCTGCTTCGCCGCCTCTATACCACGCCGCTGACGCCGACGGATTTTATCCTCGGATACACGCTGCCGATGATACCTATCGCTCTTATGCAGTGCATTGTCTGCTACATCGCCGCAATAATGCTCGGGCTTGAAATTACGGTAAATATTCTGTACGCCGCCGTTGCCGTAGTACCCGTTTCGATACTCTACATTGCGCTGGGGCTTCTTTTCGGAAGCATATTGAACGACAGGCAGGTGGGAGGTATCTGCGGTGCGCTTTTGACCAATCTTTCGGCGTGGCTGTCGGGGATCTGGTTTGAGCTTGAGCTTGTGGGCGGCGTTTTCAGGAAAATTGCCTATGCGCTCCCGTTCGTTCATGCCGTGGACATGGAGCGTGCCATGCTTGCGGGGAATTTTGCCGATGCGGTTCCTCACCTGTGGTGGGTGCTGGGCTATGCCGCAGCAGTATTCGCTTTGGCGGTGCTGTTATTCCTGCGGCAGATGAAAAGGCAGTAAAAGGAGCGTGGGGGGCGGCGGCGCAGCCTGCGGCTGCGGCCCACGGCGAAGCCGTGGGGGCCGTGCGAAGCACGGCACGCCGCCGCCCCCGGGCAGCTTTTTCAACAAATTCCATTCGCCGCACCGCCCAAAAATCAAAAACTGTCACCTCCAAAGCCCCCGCCTCCTGGCTTTTTCCCTATTGAACGAACACATCAGCTTTGCTATACTGTAAGCAGCAAAATTCGACGCAAAGTGAGGATAACGGGTATGACAAAGGATATATATGAGGTATATTTGCGTATTCTGCACGAGGAGCTTGTCCCTGCAATGGGCTGTACCGAGCCGATCGCCATCGCTTACGCAGCGGCACTTGCAAGAAAAACCCTCGGCACCATGCCCGACAGCGTGGAGGTCAGGGCAAGCGCAAACATAATCAAGAACGTAAAAAGCGTGGTCGTTCCGAATACCGGCGGCAAGAGGGGCATTGCGGCGGCAGCGGCGGCGGGTATCGTTGCCGGCGACAGCGACAAACTGCTGCAGGTCATATCCGACATAACTCCCGAACAGTACGCCGAGATAGATGCGTTCCTCAGAGAAGTACCCTGCGAAATATCTCAATCCGCAAAGCCCTATATCTTCCATATACAGATAAAGATGCGTGCCGGCGGCCGCACAGCCATATCAGAGATCGCAGGACATCACACCAACGTGATTTTTCTTGCGCTCGACACCGATGTTCTTATCGAGAACCATTATGAGGAAAAGGCCGTTGAGTCGAATGACCGCTACCTGCTGTCGGTGGAGAACATAATCAAGTTTGCCGATACGGTCGATCTGGACGACGTGCGTGACGTTATTTCAAGGCAGATAAAGTATAATACAGCCATCGCCGAGGAGGGGCTTTCGGGCAAGTGGGGCGCAAGGATAGGCGCAACGCTGCTCGCCGCCTACGGTGACAACGTGCAGACGAGGGCAAAGGCATACGCCGCCGCAGGCTCCGACGCAAGGATGAACGGCTGTGAGATGACGGTCATAATCAACTCCGGAAGCGGAAACCAGGGCATGACTGCCTCCCTGCCGGTTATCGTGTATGCAAAGGAGCTCGGCGTGAGCGAGGAAGTTTTATACCGTGCACTGGTGGTTTCGAATCTTATCACCATTCACATGAAAACCGATATAGGCAGGCTTTCCGCCTATTGCGGCGCAACGAGCGCAGGCTGCGGCGCAGGTGCGGGTATATGCTATCTGCACGGCGGAAAGGCATACGAAATATCCCATACCATCGTCAATGCCGTTGCCATAAACTCGGGCATGATATGCGACGGTGCAAAGGCAAGCTGTGCGGCGAAGATCGCCTCCGCCGTAGAAGCGGGGCTGCTCGGTTGGCACATGCAGCGGCAGAATACGCAGTTCTATGGCGGCGAGGGTATCGTCACCAAGGGCGTTGAGAACACCATCCGCAATGTCGGCAGGGTAGCACGCCTCGGCATGGCCGAAACCGACAGAGAGATTATACGAATCATGATAGACGGAGTTTGACGGCACAGCCTGCAAAGGTTACCGTTGAGATTATTTTACCAAACAGCCGCAGTCCCGGGCAAAGCGCTTTGCTTTTGTGGGCTGCGTTTTTTGCGGCTTTCGGCATTTGGCTTTTTCGGTAAAACGGACGGCTGGGCGAAGAAAGCGGCGTGGGGGGCGGCGGCGCAGCCTGCGGCTGCGGCCCACGGCGGAGCCGTGGGGGCCGTGCGAAGCACGGCACGCCGCCGCCCCCCCCACGCCGCTATTCCAACAAAGCCCCTTCGAACGCAAAAAAGGCAGAACGGCATTTCTCCGTCCTGCCCTGCTCATCGGCTCAGCGCATCATCCTGCGTAGAGTATGCCGCCGAACATATCGTATTCCTCCGCACCGTCAACGTACCATGAGCCATACCGCTCCGTGCGGTAGGCAAACAGCGTACCTCTTATGCCATCCGAGGTAACAAAGCCCGTTGTCCCGTCGGGGTCGAAATAGGTGGGGAGCAGGCACGTCCTCTCGGGCAGAGTGATCTCCTCGCCGTCAACGGTGACGGTCAGAGGACGCAGGGTGTAAAGATAACCGGCGTAGTCATCGTCGCTTTCGGGTATGGGATCGCGGAATGCGGACTCAAACCAGCTTTCGTCCACATACTGTCTTTCACCGCGCGGAACGAAGCTGCCGCCAAGATCGAAACTGTAGTTTTTGTATGTGCTCCATGTTCCTAACCTGTCAATGCTTTGATAAACCACAATATTGTCGCCGTCAAGGGCGCCAATGCTGCCGCCCACGGAATTTACCATCGTGAGCTTCCCGTTTTGGATCCGCAGATGGAATATCACATAGTCGCTTGAGCAAACATCGCCGCTAACAAGCAGATCGAGACTTCCGTCGTTATGAACGGCGTCAATGGCAAGGACGCTCTCCGGCTCGTACATCTGCAGATCCACAACGTAGTCCCCAATGAACATACGGGTCATTTCCTCGTCCGTAAGCTCCTCGTAGCGGATAACGTCGTCCTGTCCGTCCATGTCGATGTCGATAACCATTATCTCACCGCCGTGGCTTTCATAGTTCTTGTTTTTCCATAAGACGGGCTCAAAATCCACCGCTTCGGCTGCCGGTTCCCCGGTCGGCTCTGCCGTCGTCTCTGCCGTCGCTTTCGCCGTCGCTTCCGCCGTCGCTTTCGCCGTCGCTTCCGCGACCGGTTCGGAGGTCACAAGCTCGTTATGCTCATGTGTCGCTTCGGGGATATTCGTAATGCCCCCGATAAGCTCACAGCCGGTCAAGGCCGATGCAAGCATTGCAAAAACCATGATGATCGGTATAATTCTCTTCATTTTTCCTTCCTTTCAACTGCGCTCGATTCGGTTTCGGGGCGGCTTTCGGCGGGACTCGTCCGTGGATAGCCCGCCGTGGCGCTCGCCATTGGGCAGCCTTGCCCACTGCACTCATGCCCAGGGGTTGGAGCTTTCGGGCTGTCTGATGTCGGCAAGTATGAACTGCTCCCACAGATACCACTTTCCGTCCTTTGCAAGGCGCAGCTTTATCGCACGGGGGCTGTCTGCGCCGCCGGAGGTCACGTAAAGGTTGGCATAGTTTTCCTCCGCATAGGAGTAGGGATTTTCCGTCACGGTGACGGTGTAAGGGGCGGAGGGGCTGTAGTCGTTTGACGGCACTGCGCCGTTGAAGTAGGAACGGGGTACGTAGTCCTTGTCACGGAAGCGGTCGCCAATGAACTGCCTTTCCATTGCGCTCATCGGGCGGGGACCACGAAGGAAGTCCAGCATTTGAAGCGATGCTTCCTTATTCATCGGATACACGCAAAGCGCCGCAACCGTCAGCGCCGCCGTGTCGAAGGGGTTAGCCATCGCCGCCTGCGGCAGAGCCTTGAAGCCCTCAAGGGTGTCGGGAATGTCGGGGAAAACGATATTTTCCGCCTTGCTGCCGCCGATTTCGGACTTTACCGTATTCAGCGCCTCGTTTACGTTTGCCTTTAATTTGTCGAAGAAGCCCATTTAAATATCCTCCCTGTTTGTTGTTATTCTGCTATGAATGAATCGCCGTTCTCACGGACGAAGTTGATTATCAAGATAAAAATTTCGCTGCGGAAGCCCTCGTAGCCCTCGGGGTGTACGGTACCCATTGCCGAGATCTCCTCGTCGCTTTCATAGTCCATTTTAAGCCGGAACCACTCGGCATTGGCACTATCCCCCGCCTCGGCGTCCAGCCCGTTCCATGCCGGAACGTTGTATTTACGCACAAGCGCCTGTATCTCCCCGAAGGGGAAGCCTTCGCATTTTCCGGAGAAGCGATAGTTTTCTTCGGCAGAGTATTCGTCAATATCGGTAAATTTGATGCTTATATCCGCACCGCCGTTCTCGGTAAGGTCGGCACGGACGCTGAAAGTCGGATTTGTGCCGTACCCGTTCGGGTTTACGGTGAGGTCGAAGTAACAAATGTCGTCCGATGCGAGCGTTTTTGGATAAAGGTCGCTGTACTCATAAACGAGCAGATCAAACACCCGACATATCTCGCCGTAAGCTTCGCCGTAGCGTTTAGGCGTGGCATTGCTTCCTCTGGCGCTGACAGTCCTTCCGTCCGCAAGCGTCATAGACAGCGAAAAGCCGCTTCCGTCGAGCACGTCGCTGTTTGTTTTGTCGAAGCCGTCCCATTCATCAAGACGGTATTTGCCGGCTATCACGCCCAATTCATCGAGGGCGCTGCCATCTATATAGGTATCCGTCGTATTCTGTCCTGCATTCAGCTCGGCACAAAAGTGAAGCCCCGCTTCCTCACGTGTGAGCGTGAAGGAGTATATGTCCTCGACCGACGTTCCGCTGTGAGAAAACGAAAACTCTTTCAGCTTAAGCGGCTCGCCGAAGGACTCGGGCTCGGGCTGCTCCGGTATGAACACACAGCTTGCAAAGACAACGGTGATAACGACCAGCAGCACTGCGAAAATGATGTATTTAGTCATTCCATACTCCTTACATCGACAATAATGGGTAAAGAAAAGAACGGTTAATTAAACAAAAAGAGCCGCCGTTTTTAACAGCGGCTCGGTGTTGGCTTTACGCCTGCTTGTTCTTGATTGCGCCGAAGATGAAGAGTCCGGGCAGAACGAGACCGATGAGGAAGCTTACGAGGTTGAATTCGCCGCCTGCTGCAACGGTGAGGATGGTGCTGAGTACGGAGAATGCGACAACGATTGCACCCCAAACGATGCAGGTCTGTGCCTTTTCGGGCGTGTTGCAGTTCTTAACGCCAACGATACCGGCGATAAGCTGTACAACAGAACCTACGAGAGCGAGGAGAGCCGCTACGATGAGCAGACCGAGTGCGCCGCCCGCAAGAGCATTGGCAGCGATCGCTGCGATGAGAGCTACGATACCGAGGATGATTCCGAGAGCACCGCCGACTATCATAATGATACCCGTTACCTTAAGAAACTGTGCACCTTTTGCCTGTTGTTCCATTTTCAATTCCTCCTGAAAATAGTTTTTTATTTTCAATATAGCGCATCAGCGATTATTACGCATTGGCGCTTATTGACGGTTGTTAGTGCCGCCATTTTTGCGGCAGTGTTGGCGGAGATCGCCGCCTATAGACCTATGATACAGCATTCGGGGAAAAATTTCAACCGCACGCAAATGCTTTTTCTGCGGAGTGTTCCCGTTATGCCGCTGTATTTGCCGATTTATCGGGAAACGAGCGCACTTCCGCAGTATTCGCAGCAGCCGTTCGCATCGGGTATCGTGGTTGCACGGCACGCAGGGCATACCATTGCCGCCTTGGGTGCATTCGCCGCCTGTGCGGTTTCACGCACCTGCGTACGGATCTCGGTCAATGCGGCCTTTATTTCCTCGCCCATCTCAACGTATTCCTTATACTCGGGATGGTTGCGGGGATTGAAGCTCATTCCCATTACGCCCCTTGCGCTCGTGGGATCGATATACACGGTGCTGTTGTTGAGGTTAAAGTGCATATCGTCAAAGTAGGGATGATTTACACGGATTATCATGCGGAAGTTATAATTATAGGTATATCTCGGCGGATTGTAGCTTACACGCTTTCCGTCGGGAGTTTCACGCATTTCCTCGTCCCTGTCCTCGTCGATGTCGAGATCGCATCCCGTTACCTGCGAATAGTCGAGTATATCGGGATTTTCGTCACGCATCTTCTTCGTGCGGACGACGGCAAACTGCTGCTTATCCTCGTCCAGAACGAGCAGAGTGCCCCTGCCGAAGGTGCGGGTGATGTTAAATTCATCGACTTTCCTTTGGTTTTCTTCACGGTAGGCAAGCTGCGCCTTTATTTCCTCAACGGTGCTGTGTCTGCGCTCATCAAACCAGTAGGAGAGCTTATTTGCACACTCCTTGCACAGATTTCCGTCCTCGAGCTTGCGGTTGCCCAGAAAGCCTATTTTATCTCCGCATACGCTGCAGAATTTTTTGTCAAAAAGTCCCATTTTAACACCCTTTCTTTATTTATTTTCTCTTTGCCCTTTTGGAAAGCACTATCGCAAGCGCCGCCCCTGCGCCGGCAACCGCCGCTCCGCCGCCGATAAGCGCTATGGTAAGCGGATCTACGGATGCTCCGCCGCTGCTTCCGTCAACGATGCGTTCAACGTTCGCTCCGCAGACGGCACAAACTCCGGCTTCCTTCCTCGGCTGTCCCTTTTCGGTGGGGATCGCCGTCCACTCGGTCACGGCATGCTCCGCCGCATTGAGCTTTTCGCCGCACTCGCACTCCTGCCAGTGCTTTTGTGCGTCGGAATGCCATGTGCCGTCGGTGCTGTGGGTATGCTCCTCAGGGGGCAGGGTGCCTTCGGCGGTCACTTGCCTTTCCTCGGCAAAGTCGCAGTTTTTGCAGGTGCGGTGCTCCCACTCGCCCTCGGCCTCGGGCTGCTCGGAGGTGGGGGAATGTCCGGGCGTCCACTCGGTCATGTCGTGTATGCCGGTTGCGGGTATCTCCCTCTCCTCAAAGTATCCGCACTCGGTATCGGTGCAGTATCTTACCTCTTTACCTGCGTCAACGCAGGTGGGTTCGTCCTGAACCTGCCACTCGCCGAACGTGTGGGTATGCTCGGGTACGGGTTCGTTTATCGTGATGGTGAACTCTTTATAATCGTCGCCGTAGTCGTTCGTGGCGTACAGGGAGAACTTGAACGTGCCCGCCTTTTTGGGCGTGCCGCTGAGCTTGCCGCTTGAGGAGATGGTAAGTCCCGTCTCGCCGAGCTGATTGCTCCTGCCGGGATTATACCATTCGCCGAACGTGATCTCCTCCTCGCCCGTCGCCTTTATGGTATAGGAGTATTTTTCACCGACAACGCCGTCGGGAAGGGTTTTTGAGGTGGTGATGCTCGGAAGTCTTTCATCCTGATCCTTTACGGTCACGGTCACGCTGCCGGCATAAATGCTGTCAACCCCACCGTGCCTGTCGGGAGCCTCCCAATATACATCAACATTTATCTCGCCGGTCTGTGTGAAATGCTCGCCGTAGGTGCAGTAGTCGATTACGCACTCGTTAAGGACGCTGTAATCCTGGGTGCTGCCGTTTATAAAGGTCATCGTGCCCATTACCTTCATGCCCGTGGGGTCAAAGGTGTCGTCAATGTAATATACCTTTTTATTGGGCTGCTTGGTTATCCTCGCCGCAGAAGCGTAGCGGTCGGACCACCAAACGTCGATTGATACGTCGGTCGTTTTCGTCTGTCCCGAGGAGGAAACGACAAACTCCACCTTTGCGTTGTACGTGCCGGTGCTGCTCGGGGTTCCCTTTACATAGAGCTTGTTGTTTTCGGCGGCAAGGGAAAGCCCCGGGGGAAGCTGTCCGCTTACGACCCTCTGGGAATGCACCGCCGAGTCGAATATCGCCTTGGAAAACGATTCGTAAGCCTGCGCATTGTAGGACTGACCGGCAAAGACCGTCAGCGGCAGTGCGCACACAAGCATGACAGCAGCAAGCATTGCCACGGCAAATCTTTTAATTTTCATCGTTGTTTTCTCCCCTTCCAATTTACACACGGGCTTTATGCGCCCTTTACCGCAAGGTCAACGCCGGCAGAGCCGATCCCCTGCGGGATATATAATTACACGATACATTATATCAGGAAATTTGTCGTTTGCAATGGGCCGCAGGGTCACTTTATGCCTTTCGGATCCTCCCGTCCACCCCATGCCCATTAGGGCAACGGCGGGGTATGCGTTCATCCCCCGTTCATAATTTCCCGGGAAATATGCCCGTTTAGTGCGATTTTTGGGATATATTTTCGTAAAACACTTCCTTTTTATAAAGCGGCATTGCTTTTTGATTTTTACTTTCGTATAATCGAGGCGTGCGGCAATATCGCCGACAAGAACAATATTAAGGAGAACAGTTGAAATGAAAAAGATCATAGTTTTTATTCTGACCGCCGTTATGCTTCTGGGCGCCGTTGCCTGCGCAGGCACCCCCTCCGGCAATGACGACGCCGACATCCCCGATACCCTTGCCGGCAAGCTTTTCATCAGCTTCCGCGACGCTCTCAAGGGCGGCATGACCTCCACCGAGGAGCTTGCAAACGCAGTTCTTGCAACCAAGGAGCTTGAGCCCCTGTTCACCATGGCAATGCCCGTCGAGCCGGGCTACCTTGCAGGCTTTGACGCCGAGATCCACGGCTTCAAAGAGGGCGCAATGTTCGCCCCGATGATAAGCTCCATTCCCTTTGTGGGCTACATTCTCGTCCCCGCCGACGGAACCACCGCCGAGGAGCTTGCAAAGAATCTTGAGGACAACGCAAACCTCAACTGGAGCATCTGCGTCACCGCCGACGAAATGTTCGTCAAGGTCGTTGACGGCTATGTATTCTTTGTAATGTGCCCCCTCGAGATAGCCGCCGAGTAACCTCGCCATGCTGTTTTCGAGCCTGACTTTTATTTTTCGGTTTTTGCCGGCCGCATTGCTGGTATATGCCGTAAGCCCGAAGCGTATGAAGAACGTTGTGCTGTTTCTGTTCAGCCTGTTCTTCTACGCATGGGGGGAGCCGCTGTACGTATTTTTAATGCTGGCAACCATCGCCGCAACGTATTTTTGCGGTCTGCTGCTCGAACGCTTTCAAAAGCCGCTTGCCCGCAGACTCGTCATGCTCGGCGGGCTTTTGCTGCTGCTGGGCTCTTTGGGCTACTTCAAATACGCAAACTTCTTTCTCGAAAGCTTCCACGCCGTTACGGGGCTTCCCGTTCCGGTTCTCAACATTGCGCTGCCCATCGGCATAAGCTTCTACACGTTCCAGGCGCTGAGCTATCTTTTCGACGTATATAGAAACGAAGTGCCCGCACAGCGCAATCCGCTGCTTCTTGCAACGTATATAGCCATGTTCCCCCAGCTTGTCGCAGGTCCCATCGTCCGCTATCAGGACGTAAACGACCAGCTTCTGAACCGCACCCACACATGGGACGGCATGGCCTGCGGCGTGAAGCGCTTTGCGGTGGGGCTTGCAAAAAAGGTGCTTGTGGCAAACGTGCTCGGCAGCCTTTGCGAAGCATACGCCGCCTCCGCCGAGCCGTCCGTGCTGTTTGCATGGATGAGCGCCGTCGCCTATGCGCTCCAGATCTACTTTGACTTCTCGGGCTACAGCGATATGGCGATAGGTCTTGGAAAGTTCTTCGGATTCGACTTCATGGAGAACTTCAACTATCCCTTCATCAGCAAGAGCATCACGGAGTTCTGGCGGCGCTGGCACATGTCCCTCGGAACGTGGTTTCGGGACTACGTCTATATCCCCCTCGGGGGAAGCCGCTGCCGCCTGCCCCGGGCCTTGTTCAATATATGCGTCGTTTGGGCGCTTACGGGGCTTTGGCACGGCGCAAGCATGAATTTCGTGCTGTGGGGGCTTTACTTTGCGGTGCTTTTGATGGTCGAAAAGCTGTTCCTGCTAAAATGGCTCAAAAAGCATCCCGTTGTCGGGCATATCTACACGCTGATAACGGTGCTGTTCAGCTTCGTCATTTTCCAATCGACCACGCTTTCGTCCGTCACCGGCGCACTTTCCTCGCTCCTTGGGATAAACGGGATACCGCTTGTTTCGGCGGAAACGCTCTATTACCTCAGAAGCTATGCCGTTGTGCTGATTTTGGCGGCTGTATGCAGCACTCCGCTTTTGAAAACGCTGTATGAAAGGCTGTCAAAGCGCACCGTGCCGGGCAGAATATTGGCCCTCGGCGAGATCGTGGTGCCGCTTGTGATATTGGTTTTCGCCACGGCGTATCTTGTGGACGGCTCGTTCAACCCGTTCCTGTACTTCAGATTTTAAGGAGGGCGCACCATGCAGAATAAGCTGAAAACAATACTCACCGTTTGCATTGCCGCCGCCTTCGTTGCCGTTTTCACGGTCTGGTCGCTGGTAAAGCAGCCCTCGGACTTTTCCGAGGCGGAGCGCCGCTATTATGCAAAGCTGCCCGAGCTGACCGGAGAAAGCATCGTATCGGGCAAGTGGATGGACGATTACGAAAGCTATCTTTGCGACCAGTTCCCCATTCGGGACACGTTCCGCAGTGCGAAGGCTTTCTATGCCTATAACGTCTATTTCAACATGGACAACAACGGCATTTATTTTGCCGACGGGCATATCGGAAAGATAGAATATCCCCTGCACCCCGAGCTGGTGCAGCGTGCGGCGGACAAGTTCAAGGAGATATGCGGTCGCTACGGCATGGGTAAAAACGTGTATTTCTCCGTTATACCCGACAAAAATTACTTTATCGCCGAGAAAAACGGCTATCTCTCGCTCGATTATGCCGAGCTGACGGATATGCTCGCAGGCGCCCTGCCAGATTACAGCTATATCGAGCTGTTTGACCTGCTCGACGCCGGTATCTACTACAACACCGACACGCATTGGCGTCAGGAGCTTCTGATCCCCGTCGCAGACCGCCTTGCAAACGCCATGGGTACAACGCTCACCCATGATTACACGTTCAATACGCTCGAAAGACCCTTCGTCGGCGTGTATGCCGGACAGTCCGCAATGCCCTATGAGCCGGACACGCTCGAGTACGTCACCAGCGATATTCTCGACAACTGCACCGTGACCTATTACGACACGGGTGCGGCGGTCGAGGGCGAGCTGTACAACATGGAAAAGGCGCAGGGTACCGACGCCTACGAGATATATCTCTCGGGCTCGTCCGCACTTGTCACCATTGAAAACCCCGCCTGCACAAGCGGCAGGGAGCTTATAATGTTCCGTGACTCGTTCGGCGGAAGCATCGCACCGCTGCTGGTTTCGGGCTACAGCAAGATCACCGTGGTCGATATTCGCTACGTAAACAGCGCACATCTTGGGCAGTACATCGAGTTCGATGATCAGGATATGCTGTTTTTGTACAGCACGGTGCTGCTCAATAACAGTGCGGCGCTGAATTGAGTTTATACCGCAGGTCGGCAGAGAGTATCACTGACGGCAATGGCATATCCTCTATTGGGGTATGCCATTTTGTTTTGTGCGAAGCACCTCCCCTGTT
>JAEDJH010000043.1 GCA_016296415.1 Clostridia bacterium
TAAATAATCCGCCTTATATTTTCTTGGAAACGGAGAAAAACCATGTATATTTCATCCAAATGGAAGGATTACGAGCTTATCAGAACCGGAGGCGGCGACAAGCTGGAGCGCTGGGGCGATATAACGCTGCTGCGTCCCGAGCCGCAGGCGGTATGGCCCATGGAGGGCAGGGTCAGGACCGACGCCCATTACATCCGCTCCTCCTCGGGCGGAGGGCATTGGGAATATGCAAAGGAGCTTCCCGAAAGCTGGACGCTCCGCTACGGCGACCTTCGCTTCGTCGTGCGTCCCACGGGCTTCAAGCACACGGGGCTTTTCCCCGAGCAGGCGGTCAACTGGGACTGGATGCGGAGCATAGTAAAAAAGGCGGACGGTCCGTTTGACGTGCTGAACCTTTTTGCATACACCGGCGGCGCAACGTGCGCACTGGCAAAGGAGGGCGCAAGCGTCGTTCACGTCGATGCGGCAAAGAGCATCGTACAGTGGGCAAAGTCGAACCTCAAGGAATCGGGGCTTGAGGACAGACCCGTGCGCTTCATCGTTGACGATGCGATGAAGTTTGTGCTCCGTGAGCAAAGGCGGGGCAACACCTATCGGGGAATACTCATGGACCCGCCGAGCTACGGCAGGGGACCCTCGGGCGAGATGTGGAAGATAGAAAACGACCTTTATCCCCTCGTTGCCGAGTGTGCAAAGCTGCTTGCGGACGACGCCTGCTTCATGCTCATAAACTCATACACCACGGGGCTTTCCGCCTCGGCGGTGGAAAACGTGATGCGCATCGCCCTCAGGGGCAGGGGCGGCAAATTCGAGTCGGACGAAATAGGGCTTCCCATATCGGACTCGGGGCTCGTGCTGCCCTGCGGCTCAAGCGGACGCTGGTATAATATCTGAATATCGAAAGGGGGTATTGACCAATGGCAAAAACAAAGGTTATCACCATCGAGGGCATTGACGGAAGCGGCAAAACCGTGCAGTTCAAGGCGCTAAAAAAACTGCTGAACTCAAGGGGCTTTTCGGTGGAGCTTCGCTCATACCCTATATATGAAAGCTTTTTCGGAGCCGAGATAGGGCGGTATCTTTCCGGTCAAAACGGCGTGCAGGCGGTCGATATAGACCAAAAGAGCATGGCGCTCTGGTTTGCGCTCGACCGTGCCGAGAGCTTTAAGGGCTATGAGGACGGAAAGACCGACTATCTTTTGATAAACCGCTACGTCCTGTCGAACGCCGTGTATCAGAGCATCCGTGACTGCGATCTCGGCAAGCCCGACATAATCGACTGGGTGAGCGAGCTGGAATACGGGCATTTCGGACTGCCCCGTCCCGATCTCAACCTGTTTTTCGACGTTGAGCCAAAGTGCGCGTCGGACAACGTGGACAAAAAGGGCTTCCGTGAATACGTCGGCAAAAGCAAGGACGTATATGAAAAATCAACCGGCATCCAGCAGCGTGCAAGGGAGAAATATCTCGAATACGCCGAACGCTTTGACGACATTGCCGTGATAAAATGCACCGAAAACGGCTCCATGCTTCCCTCCGCCGAGATAACCGCCGAGGTCGAAAGGGAGCTTGTGCGCCGGGGACTGCTGTAAAAAACAACAAAAAAGGAGATGCTGTTATGAAGGTTACGTTAAACCCCGATACGGAGGTAGTAAAGGCGATAAAGGAGGGTCTTGAGCATACGGGCGGCTATTGCCCCTGCAGGCTCGAGCGCACCGAGGACAATAAGTGTATGTGCAAGGAGTTCCGTGAGCAGATAAAGGACCCCGGGTTCGAGGGCTTCTGCCACTGTCTGCTTTACTATAAATCACTCAACTGAAGGAAAGGAGAATATAATATGATCATTCTGAACGAAGCAAACTTTGAGGTCGAGGCGCTCAAGTCCGAGCAGCCTGTTCTTGTGGACTTTTTTGCCACGTGGTGTCCCCCGTGCAGAAAGCTTGCGCCCATCGTGGAGGAAATTGCCGAGGACTACGCCGGCAGGGTCAAGGTGGCAAAGCTGAACATAGACGAGGCACGCTCCGTTGCGATAAAGTACGGCGTTTCAAGCATACCCACTCTGATACTGTTCAAAAACGGCGAGCCCACCCACAGGATAGTGGGCTATGTGCCGAAGCAGGACGTGGAAAAGCTGCTCGGGTGAGCGGATATTTTCCGTCAATATGCCAACTCTCGCTTTTCCTATTGCATTTCGGGACGAAAGAAGGCATAATATCGGCATAGCGGTTTCCACGAAAATTGTCGGGAAACCATAAGTTTTATCATTATACAGGAGGAACCATCTATGAAATTTTGTGCAAACTGCGGAAAGCAAATGGACGACGGCGTAAAGTTCTGCCCCAGCTGCGGCACCCCCGCCGCCGAGCCCGAAAAGCAGACCGAACCGACCGTTCAGGACACCATTACGCAGAAGTTTGAGCAGTTCAACAACACCGCCGACAACACCGCCGAGTACGACCAAAACGACATCAGCTCCAACAAGGCTATGGCGATACTTGCCTACCTCTCGTGGCTCGTGCTCATCCCCCTGTTTGCGGCAAAGGACTCCAAGTTCGCCAGATTCCACACCAATCAGGGTCTTGTGCTTGCGATAGCCGAGATAGCCTATGCCATCGTTGTCGCAATACTCAACGCCATCTTTATTTTCATCTCGTTCAGGCTTGCCGCCGTTATGAGCACCATATTCAGCATTGCGTCGCTTGCATTTTTGGTACTCGCCATACTCGGCATCGTCAACGCCGCCAACGGCAAAGCCAAGGAGCTTCCGATAATCGGCAGCATCAAGCTGCTCAAATAATCGGAAAAATCGGCAAAAAAGCGTGATGCTTCCCGCAATGTATCACAAGCGTTATGCTTCTGACAAAGCATGACGCTGAATTTATTTCGTGATAAAATACTTATTAAAGGGAGATATACCAATGAAGAGATTAAAAACCGCCGTTGCCGTCATCATTGCGGCAGTCATGCTTTTGAGCATGACCGGCTGCGAATCGTTAGGCAATATTCTTCAGGGGCAAAAGGGCGATATGTGGCACGCAGTTTACGCCACCGTAGAGGGGCAGCAGTTCGAGGCTGCCGACCTGTTTGAAACGGGCGTTACCGTGGAGCTGAAGCGAAACGGCAAATGCGTCATAACCGTTGACGGCTCGCCCTGCGAGGGCGAATGGGACTGCACGGACGGCGTTATGACCATATCGGGCTTCCTCATCGACTGCACGGGCAGG
This sequence comes from Clostridia bacterium, assembly GCA_016296415.1. Taxonomy (GTDB): domain Bacteria; phylum Bacillota; class Clostridia; order Christensenellales; family CAG-138; genus JAEDJH01. The sequence continues at coordinate 3,225 of JAEDJH010000043.1, forward strand.
ATGGAGCCGGATGTAATGTACCTTTACGACTTTATGAGCTCGGGCATGGATCTGATGTTCACCCGTGACGGCGCCGCTCCGGACATAGGAACCGACCCAACCGCTACTATCCCCGCAGCCGCCGATCCCACTCAGGCCCCTGCCGAAAGGGAGGGCATGCTCGGCCGCTATCTGCTGCACGAAGCGATAATCGAAGGCGTTCACAAGGACAATGCGGCGCTTGCCGCCGAGGGACTTTTGGAGGACTCCTACATACTCTTTGACGAGGAGGCATGGGGAGAGCTTTCCTTCTCCGACCAGATATTCGACAGCTTCTCCTACGACGAGGTGCAGAGCGTGCTCTATTTCACCGAAAACGACCCCTTCCCCTATACCCTTGAGGGCGACATTGTCACGCTTGAGCTTCCCGGCTGGGAAATGACGCTTATGTTCAAATATGACCCGACCTTCACCGTGGGCGTCACGACCCTTGCGGGATCGTGGGAGGGCTGGCTCAACTGCAGCAGCTGTGTCGGCGAAGGGCTCACCGAGGGCTATCAGGCGGTCTATGCCTCCATCGACAAGGACGACACCGGCAGATGGTATTTCGAGGTGTATCAGTACGATTATGTCGATGGCGATATGCCCCTCATCTCCATGTGGCTCGAGGACTTTGACATGACCACGGCGACCACGCTTATGCCCGACATCGGGGAGGATGACGCATGGGTGCTGGATACCTGCCTGCTTGAAAGCGAGGCCGACGAGTTCCGTCAGACCATTGCCGACGACGGCAGCCTCACCATCGAATACAGCTACATCCGCCATGACTTCAGCGCATCATGCCTTGTAACGGTATTCCTCCGTCCCTACGGCGCAGAGTGGTACGACTACGACATACTGCCCCCCGGCTTTGGCGAGTAAGGCGGTTGTTTCCCGGGAAATTACAAAAAAAGAGAGTGGAGAGATCCACTCTTTTTTTACTTTTCCCCTCTCACTTCCTCAGGCTCATTATCACGCCGAGGGCGATTGAAAGTGCGGCGGCGGCGATGACCTGATACTCCGCAGGGAGCAGGAACGTCAGCGTGTGCGCCGGTATCCAGAACAGCGGTATGGTCTTGAACAGCGTGAACGACACAAAGCCGTGCCAGTCCACCGCCGTCACAACACCCTTCAGCCCGGGCTTTGAAACGCCCGAAGCCCTGAGGTCGAGATACTTGTCGCTGCATTTATGTGTTGCCATGAACGTAGGTCCGAACGTAAGGTTCATTACGGCGGCGGTATAAAACGCCTTCAGCAGGCTCGTCAAAAAGCCTTCGCCTCCCGACGGCAGAAGCCCCGACTCCATCATGCCGGCAACGCCGAAGGAATACGCCTTCATCATAAAGGTTATCGCAACGCCGATTACGCCCCATATAAGCGCACGCCAGCCGACATAAGGCGGCAAGACCCACGCCCTGTTTCGGATGCGGCAGGCAAACACCTCGCCGACCGTGGCAAGAAGTCCGAATTTTATGAAGCCCATTATGTAGGGATGCCCGGCGGACAGCGTCTTAAAGCCCTCCCTCGTGACGGGGATAATCAGCACGACCGCAAACAAAACGGGAATGAGCAGCGAGATCACGGCCGTGACAGCAGAAGCCGCACCTTTTTTCTTTTCCATAAAACCTCCGATTTACCTTTTGAATATTCACTATGAATAGTATCACAATCCGCCGCACCCATGCAAACCCAATTTTGGCGAAACGAAGCCGCATCCGTCCGCCCTCCGACCCGGGCAGCCGCAGCCGTGTGCAACGGCCGGGTGAAGATAATTTTTTACAAAGTATCCTCTTTCGGAAGAAACTTGTATTTGACTAAACGGCGGCAGGTATTTATAATATACTCGTTATAGGTATATATGTCCGAAGTGCGGCCCTGCGCCATGCGGACAAAAATCAATGAGTAAAAAAGGGGACTGTGTGACGTCTGTGCGTACCCTCTCCCTGAAAGGATATAAACCGTGACAACACCCGAAGGCGGTCTTAATTACAACACCGGGGACGAACCCGAACGGGCGGAATATGCAGGGGCATCCTCTTCCCTGCCGGAATACTCCGCCGCTCAGCCAACCTACATAAACGTGCCCCGCTCCGTGCTTATCCCGAAGCGCCTGTTCGACATTGTTTTTTCGGCGCTGGGCATTGCGGTGCTTGCCCTGCCCATACTGATAATCGGCATAATAATAATGCTCGACTCAAAAGGCGGTATGTTCTTCCGCCAGAAAAGGGTGGGCAGATACGGGCGTGAATTTTTGATATTCAAGCTGCGCACGATGCGAAAGGACGCCGACTCCATAGGCAATCAGCTTACCCTCGGGAACAGCGACGCACGCATAACCAAGATCGGCGGAGCGCTCCGCAAGCTGAAGATCGACGAGCTGCCCCAGCTTATCAACATCCTTATCGGCGACATGAGCTTTGTCGGTCCCCGTCCCGAGGTGCCGAGGTACGTAAAGCTCTATACCGACGAGCAATGGCAGGTGCTTTCCGTGCGCCCGGGCATAACGGGCAACGCCTCCATAATATACTGCGACGAAAGCGAGCTTTTGGGTGCCGCGGATGACCCCGAAAGCCTCTATGTAGATGAAATACTGCCGAAAAAGGCGATACTCGGCATTGAATACATACGGAACATGAGCCTGCTTTTGGATATAAAGCTGCTGTTCAAAACGTTCTCGTGCCTTTTTTGCCGCAAAGCTCCGAGGAGCTGACCCATACCGCCATGAAACGACTGCTCGTAATTGCCAACTCCTTCGATGCCGGCGGCGCCGAAACCTTCCTCATGAAGCTGTTTCGGAGGATAGACCGCAGCAAATACGTTTTTGACTTTCTGGTATCCGTCCCCGACGGCAAGGGCGGAGAGGGGCTGTATCTTGACGAAATGCACTCCCTCGGCGGACGCACGTTCACCGTGCCGATGAAGCTCAGGCACCCCGTAAAATGCTTCCGTGCGGTTAAACGCATCGTCAGGGAAAACGGCTATGAATACGTTCTGCGCCTGTCGCAGCAGTCACTCGCCGCACTTGACCTTTTAGCCGCCAAATGCGGAGGCGCACGGGTGCTCGCAATGCGCTCCACGAGTGCGGGACTTGACGGCGGCACGCTGTTTAAGCTGATAAACTTCCTGTTTTCGCCGCTTCCCCGCATGATACCGACGGTAAAGCTCGCACCGAGCGAAAACGCCGCCGAGCGCACCTTCGGAAGGGGCTGTGTAAAAAACGGCAAAGCGCATATACTCCGTAACGGACTTGATTTTGACGACTACGCTTATTCCCCCGGCACGGCACGGCGCATACGGGACGAGCTTTCGCTCGGCGAACGCCCCGTGCTCGGGCATATAGGACGCTTCAGCCCCGAGAAAAATCATCGGTTTTTGCTCGAGTGCTTTTCGGAGCTGAAAAAGCTCACACCCGACGCCGCATTGGTGCTGGTAGGTTCTGGACCGCTGTTTGAGGATACCAAAGCCCTTGCAAAGCAGCTCGGCATATATGACGACTGCCGCTTTTTGGGACAGAGGACGGACGTGCCGGAGCTGTTTTCGGCGTTCGACGCTGTGGCTCTCCCCTCCCTTTATGAGGGAATGCCCAACGTCATAATCGAGGCGCAGGCGGCGGGACTTCGCAGTCTTGTATCCGACACCGTCACCCGTGAGGCGAATATAACGGGTCTTGTCGAATATTTGCCGCTTGAGGGCGGCGCAGGCGAATGGGCAGGGGCGGTAAATGAGATTTTCCGGCAAAGCTCCGCTTTCGGCAGAGCGGATACCCGTGACCGCTTCATCGCTGCGGGCTACGGCACCGAGAGCGTGCTGAACGAATTTATAAGCCTTATCTTCGGATAGCTTGGGAGGAAACGCCGCAGAAGATGGCAGAGAAGGGCGCAACGAAAAACAGCAAGATAAGACACGGCTTTGAAACACTGCTGCTGGTCGTGTTCTTTTTGTATGTTATCGTGCAGGCGCTTTTCAACGAGAACGAGGATCTCGTAATAATACCCAACGCCGTTATGCTTTTGTTCTTCGTGCTGTCCGTCATGCACCTTTTTATGGGCGCAAAGTTTGAATTCGGGCCGCACATCATATTCACGGGGCTTTTCCTCGTAATATGCGTTTTGTCTAGCATTTGGGCGATACGACCCGATATGTCGTCCGTCCAGTGCTCCACGCTTTTCAAGCTGTGGCTGATGCTCATATTCGTTTTCAACGTTCTGTACCAGACGAAAAAGCTCGATTTGTTCCCCATTGCGCTGCTCGTCAGCAGCCTTGTCATGTGCGTATATCTGCTTTTGGTTTACGGTCCGTCGGAATACATCACAATGCTTTCCGAGGGTGACAGGCTGGGCGGCGAGGTCGCAAACGAAAACTCGATAGGGCTGATGGCGTCCAACGCCTGCCTTATATGCTTCTATTACGGGATGCTGCTTAATAAAAGGCGCTTTTACCTGCTTCTCCCCCTGCCGCTTCTGACCGTTGCGGCGTCGGGCAGCCGAAAGGCTCTCGTAATGGTCATATTCTCGTTTATAATGATGTATCTTCTCAAGCCCAGGGAGAAGGGCAACAAGCGTGCGTTCATAAGGGGCATACTCGGCGCAATAATTGCAGTATCCGTTTTCTTTTTAGTGCTGCAGCTTCCGATGTTTGACCTTGTGAAGGAGCGAATGGAATCGTTTTTCAACATATTCGGCGATTCCTCGCAGGTTGACAACTCGACTATGCTCCGGCTTAAAATGATCGAGGCAGGCTGGGAGGTTTTCCTGCAAAACCCCTTCACGGGCGTAGGTATCGGCAACAGCTACATTTTCGTTTTTGAATACACGGGCCAATATTACTACACCCACAACAACTATATTGAGCTGCTTTCGAGCGTCGGTCTGTTCGGCACGCTGTTTTACTATGCGTCGTACATCTATCTGCTTGTAAAGCTCCTCAAGCGTGTGAAAAAGCGTGAGCCGCTCGTGCTGCTTTCGCTGTGCATGATAGTGATGACGCTCGTCGAGGACTTTGCCCTGGTTTCGTATTATTCAAAGAGCACCTTTTTGGAGCTTGCGTTTTATTTTCTCGTGGTAAGGGCGCTTTATGCCAATGATGCGGAGGCGGAAAGGGCAGCATACGATGCGGAGCACCCGTTGGTATCCCCCTTTATCAAGCGTTCCGAAGCGACCTTCGCCGCACCCGTGCCGATAAAATCGCAGCTTAAAAACCTCGGCGGCTTCGATCCGGAGGCTTTGTTCGGCAATGCGCCGTTCTTTATAAACGAGGCGCTCTCGTCCGACGATAGCTCCGGCCCGAGACTTGAGTTTGAGCCGCCGCAAATGTCGGTGGAAATGATAAACGCCCTTGTGAACGAGTTCGTGCCGCCGGAGAACGCCGACGGCGAACGGCCCGCCCCTGAGGATACTGCGCCCGACGGCAGTGCGGAGGAAGAAGGGAAAGACCTTGACGGAAAGTAAGGACAGGCAAATAATTCTCAACATAGCGATGTCGCTCCTGCTGCAGATCGTTTCCGTGGTATGCGCCTTCATCGTCCCGAGGCTTATCCTGCACGCCTACGGCTCCGAGGTCAACGGGCTGATAGTTTCCGTTACGCAGTTCCTTTCGTACATAACGCTGCTTGAGGGCGGCATTGGCGGCGTGCTGAGGCACGTTCTTTACAGGCCGCTTGCCGAGGACGACAACTTCGGCATGAGCGCGGCGGTGAACGCCGGCAAACGCTTTTTCCGTTCGGTCGGCTTCTGCTTCATGGGCTACATGGCGGTGCTTGCCGTTACGTATCCGCTTTTTTCCGAAAGCCCGTTCGATTTCCTCTCCACCGCCTCAATGGTGCTGATAATCGGCGTAAGCACCCTGCTTCAATATTTTTTCGCCACGCCCTACACCGTGCTGCTTCACGCCGCACAGCGAAGATATGTCACATACACGTTTGAGATACTCGCCCTGCTTCTCAACACCCTGGCAACGGTGGTTCTGATACGGCTCGGTGCGTCCGCACACGTTGTAAAGCTTGCAAGTGCGGCGGTATTTGCGCTGCGCCCGCTGCTTCTGACGGTTTACATAAGGCGGCATTACCGCATCGACAGGGCGGCGGACGGCGGCAGGCAGCTTCTTGCAAAGCGCTGGCACGGACTGAGCCAGCACGTTGCGTTCTTCCTGCACAGCAACACGGGCGTTGCGGTGCTTACGCTCGTCTCGAGGGATTTGAAATACGTTTCGGTCTATTCCGTTCATGCGCTCGTTATAACCGCCCTTAACAAGCTGACGACAATAATCCATGCCGACTTCGAGGCGACCTTCGGCAACAGGCTCGCCCTCGGCAGGCATGATGAGCTGAAAAGCACCTATAAACTGTACGATTTTATAATCCACTTCGTCGGAGGGATACTTTTCACCGCAGCGGCGCTGCTGATAAGCTCCTTTGTCGGGGTATATGTCGGGGAGGTTTCGGACACAAGCTATCACTATCCGCTGTTTGCGGCGCTTTTGGTGGCGGCGGAGGGCGTATATTGCCTGCGCCTTCCTTCACAGGCGATGGTCGTCGCCTCGGGCAGCTTCAAGCAGACGGAGCTTGCGGCATGGTTTGAGGTGGGCATAAACGTGGTGCTTTCCGTTGTGCTTTTGAAAATAACGGGCATTGCCGGCGTTGCGCTGGGTTCGCTCGCTGCGATGGCGTTCCGCCTTGTCACGCACACGGTCTTTGTCCAAAAAAACCTGCTCGGGTTCGGGGTCGGCTACTATGTAAAGCGGTATGCCGTCACGCTCGCTTCGGCGGCGGCAGGGGTATTGCTTTCGGGGCTTTTGGGCGGGGCTGAAATTCACGGCTTCGGCGGCTGGATACTCCGTGCGATACCCGTGACGGCCATCGTTTCGGCGGCGTTTTTTATCGGCAATATCGCTGCGTACCCGAGCGAGATGAAGTCGCTTTTTAAGCGCATATCGGGCATAATCAAAAAAAATCGGAAAACGGGGAGGGCTGAATGATAAAGGTCATATATGAGGACAACCACCTTCTGGTCGTCGAAAAGCCCCCGAATATGCCCGTGCAGCCCGACGCATCGCACGACAGCGATATGCTCGGGGAGCTGAAGGCATATATAAAGGAAAAATACAATAAGCCGGGCGAGGTCTATCTCGGTCTGGTACACCGGCTTGACCGTCCCGTCGGGGGCGTTATGGTCTTTGCCCGAACCTCCAAGGCGGCGGCAAGGCTTACGGCGGCATTCAAGTCAAAGTCCGCAAAAAAACGCTATGCCGCCATCGTCACGGGCGAACCGCCGAAAAGCGGACGGCTTTCGGATTGGCTTTTAAGGGACGAGGCAAAAAACACCACCCGCACCGTACCCGAGGGAACGGCGGACGCAAAGCCGGCGGAGCTTGATTTTTACCGCATTGCGAAAAAAAACGGGCTTACGCTCGCCGATATATCGCTCCTTACCGGCAGGCATCACCAGATACGGGTGCAGCTAAGCTCACGGGGCGCCGCACTTTGGGGCGATCAGCGGTACAATCCTTCGGCGGTACCCGGGCAGCAGATAGCGCTCTGGGCGTATTCTTTGGAGATAGAGCATCCCACGCAGAAGATACCGATGCGCTTCATCAGTCTGCCCTCCGGCGGCGCATGGGCGCAGTTTGAAACGGAGCTTAAAGGGCTGATGGTCGGGGTAAAGCTCGCCTATGCCGACGAGGAAATTTTGATCGCCGACAAGCCTTACGGTCTTGAGGTCACGGACGTGACGGAGGAGGCCGACGACACGCTCGAAGCAAGGCTGCTTTCGGGCTTTTCAAGCGTTTACCCCGTGCATCGCATAGACGCAACGACAACGGGGCTGGTGCTTTTTGCCCGAAGCGAGGAAGCATACCAACGGCTGGACGCCGCAATGCGTGACGGGCGCATGAAAAAATATTATCGCTGCACCGTAAAGGGGCGCATGGCAAAGGAAAGCGGAAGCCTTCTCTCCTACGGCGTGAAGGACGCCGAGCGGGGCTATATGCAGGTGTTCGACAGCGAGGTTACCGGCTCAAAGCCGATGCTGCTCAATTACCGCACGCTGAGCTTTGACAAAAAAAGCGGCACGAGCGAGCTTGAGGTGGAGCTTATCACCGGACGCACGCACCAGATACGCTCGCAGCTTGCCCACGTCGGCTGCCCGATAATCGGGGACGACAAATACGGCGACAGGGAATTTAACAGGCAGCTCAAATGCAGGCGGATACGCCTCAGATCATATAAGTTGGAGCTGACGTACGGCGGCAAAACGCTCTCCGTTACGGCAGACGACACGGACGGGAGATAACCATGGAAGGCAGAAAATCAAGGCTTGCGGTGAAAATACTGGCGATCGTTCTTGCGGCGCTGTTCATAATCGGCGTGTTCATCGGCGTAATATCGCTGATAATATCCGCATAAGTCAAGGGGGATGCCATGCAGCTTTTTGACACACACATACACCTTGCCGACGAGCGTTTCGACGGCGACAGGCAGCTAATAGCCGCCGCCCTGCCCGACGAAGGCGTTGGGCTTGCGGTCGAGGCGTGCTGTGACATACGCACCGCCGACGGCTGTATCGCCCTTGCGGAAAGCTATCCGCATATCTACACCTCGGCAGGGACGCATCCGCACGAGGCGGAAAGCATGACGAGCGGGCATCTTCTCACGCTTGAAAAGCTGCTTTCTCACGAAAAGGTGGTTGCCGTGGGCGAGATAGGGCTCGACTACCACTACGACTTTTCCCCGAGGGAGATACAAAAAAGGCGCTTTGCCGAGCAGCTTGAGCTGGCGTGCGCCCTCAAAAAGCCCGTTATACTGCATATCCGTGAGGCGTTCGGGGACGCAATGGATATATTAAACGCCCATCGGGGGCGGCTTTCCGGCGGCGTTATGCACTGCTTTTCCGGAAGCTATGAGATCGCCCGTGAGTGCGTGGATATGGGGCTTTACATCGCCTTCGGCGGCGCACTTACCTTCTCAAACGCAAGAAAGCTCGTCGAGGCGGCGGAAAAGCTGCCCCTTGACCGCATAGTGATCGAAACGGACTGCCCCTACATGACGCCCGTTCCCCACAGGGGCAAGCGCAATCAGCCGTCATACGTCCGGCTCGTTGCGGAGCGCCTTGCCCAAATAAAGGGCATAGCCCCTGACGAGGCGGCAAAAATCACGTTCAACAACGCATTGGAGCTGTTCAACATACATGGAAACTGACGCTTCTGCCCTTTTGAAGGAGGGCGAAAGGATCGACGATCTTGAGTTCAAGGGGCTGCGGCTGATACAGGACAGGCGGCATTTTTGCTTCGGCACGGACTCGGTGCTGCTTGCCGACAGCGTGCGGGCAAAGCCTTCCGAGCGCATTATCGACATTGGCTCCGGCACGGGCTTTTTAGCGACGATGATACACGCCGAAACGGGCGCAAGCACCGTCGGGATAGAGCTGCAGACGGAGCTTTACGATATGTCGGTGAGAAGCAGGGCGCTGAACGGTCTTGACGGAGTGGAGTTTTACAACATGGATCTTCGGGATGCGCCGGAGCGTTTCGGGGACGGCAGCTTTGACGCCGCCGTGTGCAATCCGCCGTATTTTTCGGGAGGTGTTTCAAACTCCGCCGCTACCTTTACCCAAAGCCGCCATGAATGCACCTGCGATATTTCGGACGTCGCCCGCTGCTGCAAGCGGCTCGTGCGCTACGGCGGCAGGCTTTACACGGTCTATCCGACAAAGGGGCTGTTCCGCCTTGCCGATGCGCTCACGGGTAACGGCTTCAAGATACTGCGGTGCCGCCTTGTGTCCTCGTTTGAGAACAAGCCGCCCTATATTGCGCTCGTGGAGGCAAAGCGGGGCGATGGATTTTCGGACACGGAATGGAGCTGTATGACGCTGTACAAGCCCGACGGCACATATACCGACGAGGCGCGCAGGATATACGGGAGATGAAGCGGCCTCCCCTGTTCAAGGGGAGGTGGCTGCCCGAAGGGCAGACGGAGGGGTACCTTTTAGGCGCAGCGGCA
>JAEDJH010000044.1 GCA_016296415.1 Clostridia bacterium
CCGTTTTCCCATCGGCTGATCGCTTGACGTGATACGTTCAGCTGTTCGGCTAAATTTTCCTGGGACCATCCGTTTGCTTTTCTAAGCTCCGTTATCTTATCCGACAATTTCATCATGAACCCCTCCTTTGCTTTAGCGATTTCAGTGTAACAAAATCCGCTTCCCGGCGCCACCGCATCAACTTTACATTTTCGCAACATGACCTTGCATTGCCCTGATACTCAGGCTTCCCAAACTCTGTTCATTTTTAATTATAGCGGAGATTGAACGTAATTACAATTATGGGAACGGAAGCCGGACGACACGGGATACGGGCGCAATTACGCTTTGGCATGAGTGAATAAATGTTATAAAATTACAAAACAGCAATACATATATTGCAATAATATAACAATATGCAGAGGGAGGATTTTGTGGTACAATCAAGCACAAGAAATTATGCATTGATTGGAGAAAAGCAATGTTAATGGATGCAAGGGCGATTATACGCCGAATGGATGATGAACTGAAGAACGATTTTCAGATAGAGGCGCATGAGGCTTCCCCCATGCAGCTTCATCGTGCGCTCAGCAACGCCGTTATGTTTGCCATGGCGGACGATTGGCGCAGAAGCCGCAGGGAACACGAGCGTATGCGCAGGGCATATTATTTCTCGGCCGAGTACCTGATGGGAAGAATGATTTACAATAATCTGTTCAACCTCGGGCTGCTTGAGGAGCTGAAGCATCTCTTGCTGATGAGGGGTGCCGACCTTGCGGCATTGGAGGATGTTGAGGATGCAGCGCTGGGAAACGGCGGACTCGGAAGGCTTGCGGCGTGCTTTTTGGACAGTGCGGCCACTCACTCGATACCGCTTGACGGCTACGGGCTGAGGTATAAATTCGGTCTGTTCAAGCAAAGCTTCAATGGCGGCTTCCAATGCGAAAAGGCCGATGACTGGCAGCGCTGCGGCGATCCGTGGAGCAAGCGCAGGGACGATAAGACCGTCACGGTCGATTTTAAGGATCAAAGCGTGCTTGCCGTGCCGTACGATATGCCGATAGTCGGTTATCGCACGAGCAATGTGGGAACGCTCAGACTTTGGCAAAGCGAGCCGGTCGAGGAGTTTGACTTTGGTCTGTTCAATGATCAAAATTACGACGAAGCGGTAAGGGAAAAGAACAAGGTGGAGGACATCACAAGGGTACTGTATCCAAACGACAGCACCTACGCCGGCAAACAGCTCAGGCTGAAGCAGCAGTATTTCCTGTCCAGTGCCTCCCTGCAGGACATCGTCCGCAGATACAAGCGCATAAAAGGCAACGATTTTTCGACCTTTGCGGCACATTGTGCCATACAGCTCAACGACACCCATCCCACGGTGTCGATTCCCGAGCTTATAAGGCTGCTCATGCTTGAGGGCATGGAGTTTCATGCTGCGCTTGATGTTGCAAAAAAGACCTTCTCCTATACCAACCATACGATAATGAGCGAGGCGCTCGAAAAATGGGACGTGGAGCTTATAAACAGCGTCATTCCCGAGATAATGCTCATAATCTACCGCATAAACGACGAGCTGAAAAACGAGCTTGCAACCAAGGGAATGCTGCATCTGCTTTCCGCGGTTCAGATAGTGGACGGCAATACCGTACACATGGCGAGGCTCGCAAGCTATGTCTCCACCGCCATAAACGGCGTTGCAAGGATACATACCGAAATATTGAAGGATACCGTTTTGAAGGAGTGGAACGAGCTTTATCCCGAGCGTTTTTACAACAAGACAAACGGCATAACTCAAAGGCGCTGGCTTGGGCTTTGCAATCCGGAGCTTGCGGCGATGATCTCAAGCCGGATAGGCGACGGATTTATGACGAAGCTCGATGAGATTGAAAAGCTCAAGCGGCATATAGACGACGATATGCTGCGTGAGTTCAACGAGATAAAGCACAGGAAAAAGCAGCAGCTTTGCCGTGTGATTGCGGACAAAGAGGGAATTATACTCAATCCGGCATTTATGTTCGACGTGCAGGTGAAGCGTCTGCATGAGTACAAGCGCCAGCTTATGAATGCGCTCAGCCTCATATACATATATAAAAAGCTGAAGGCGGGCGAGCTTAACGACTTCACCCCCACGGCATTTATATTCGGGGCAAAGGCGGCGCCCGGCTATTACCGTGCAAAGGGCGTAATAAAGCTTGTAAACGAGATAGCCAACAGGATAAACGGCGATCCGGATATGCGCGACAAGATGCAGGTGGCGTTCGTGCAGAACTACAACTGCTCGTACGCAGAGCACATAATACCTGCGGCGGACGTGTCCGAGCAGATTTCCCCCGCCGGAACCGAGGCATCGGGAACGGGCAACATGAAGCTTATGCTCAACGGAGCCGTAACGCTTGGAACTTACGACGGCGCAAATATAGAGATCGCGGAAGCCGCAGGCGCAGAAAACAACTACATATTCGGCGCAGTGATCGACGAAATAAGGGCAATAGAGGCAAGCTACAGCCCGAGGGATATATACGAAAGCAATCCCGAAATAAAGAGCACTCTGGATACGCTTGTTGACGGAACGTTCTCCGATAACGGAACAGGAGTGTTCAGGGAGCTGTATGATTCGATCCTTAACGGGGCAAGCTGGCACAAGGCCGACCATTACTATATCCTGCTTGACTTTTTGCCCTACGTAAACGCAAAGCTTGCTGCCAACCATGACTATAAGGACAGGAATGCGTTTGCAAGAAAGTGCCTGATAAATGCCGCAAGCGCAGGACGCTTTTCCTCCGACAGAACCGTGAAGGAATATGCGGACGAAATATGGCATATAAACAGCGGTGAATAAGCGCCGTTAATCCTGACTTTCGCCCGATGCCGAATGCGGCAAATGCGTGAACAACCGAAAACACCCTTCCGCCCGGGAACTCGGCGGGAGGGTGTTTGATTTTGGATCGGCGGACTTGAAAAAAGCACGGGGTTACTATAGAATAAAAGCATCATAGGAAAGGAAAGAATGCTATGGTAGTTATCGAAATGGAACACGGAGGGCTTATAAAGCTCGAAATGAACAGGGAGCAGGCTCCCAACACGGTTAAAAACTTTTTGTACCTTGTGAACAAGGGCTTTTACAACGGGCTGATCTTCCACAGGGTCATTAGCGGCTTTATGATACAGGGCGGCTGTCCGGACGGAACGGGCATGGGTGGCCCGGGCTGGCGCATAAAGGGAGAATTTGCCGCAAACGGCGTGAACAATACGCTCAGGCACGAAAGAGGCGTTATATCCATGGCACGCTCGATGAACATGGACTCGGCCGGTTCGCAGTTTTTCATTATGCACGAGGACGCACCGCATCTTGACGGGCAATATGCCGCATTCGGCAGGGTCGTCGAGGGAATGGAAATTGTCGATGAGATAGCCTCCGTACCCACAGGCGCAGCAGACAGACCTAAGTTTGCGATGAGGATAAAGCAGATAACCGCAATCGATGAGGGCGAAGTCGAAAGGCCCGAGACACTTTGATAAAAACCGTAAAAATCGTAATAGGCGGCGGCTATAACGCTTATATTGGCGAGGGCGCATTGGATGAAGGCGGCATCATTATTCGAGATGCCGCTGCGCTTTGCCAAAAGGCAATGCCAAAGCTGTGTGTAATTGCGGACGAAGCTGCGGCAGGTCTCTACTACTTGCGGCTGAAACGCTCGCTGGATGCCGTGGGCTTTGAAACGGAGCTTATAACCGTAAGCGGCGGCGAAGGTGTAAAAACGTTCGATACCGCCGCATACCTGTACAAACGCCTTGCCGAACTCGGCGTACGCAGAGGCGACGTGCTGGTGGCCTTCGGCGGAGGAGCGGTGGGCGATATTGTCGGCTTCGTTGCGGCAACATATATGCGTGGAGTGCGGCTCGTTCACGTACCCACAACCCTGCTTGCTCAGATTGACAGCTCAATAGGCGGAAAAAGCGCAATAGACGTCGGTGAAGTGAAAAATCTTGCAGGGGCCTTTTGGCAGCCCGTGTGCGTAATAAGCGATACGACGGTGTTGAAAACCCTGCCTGAAAGACAGCTCCGCTCGGGAATGGCGGAGGCAGTAAAATACGGCTGTATCGCCGACAGAACGCTTTTTGAAGAGTTATCGAAGCTTTCGCTCGAGGAAACGGTACTCCGCTGCGTAAAGATAAAGGCCGACTATGTGTCGAGGGATGTGTTTGACACAGGTGTGCGGAGGGAGCTTAATTTCGGGCATACCTTCGGTCATGCCGTGGAGGCGGCGAGCGGATACGGGCTTACTCACGGCGAGGCGGTGGCGATCGGCATGGTGATGGCGGCGAAAATTGCAGCAAGGCTCGGCATTTCGGATAAAGGAACGGAAGCGGCGATAGCAGGTCGTCTTGAGGAGTTCGGACTGCCGACGGGATACGACGCCGAAAACTTAACCGACAGGATCAAATCCGACAAAAAAAGCGAGTTGGGCGGAATAAACATGGTTTTGCCGACAAAGATAGGCGAGGTCGTAATAAGAAATCTTTCATTTGAACGGCTCGGTGAACTGATGTGAAAAGGGTACTGAAAATATTCCCGTCAAAGCTCAGCGGAACGGTACAGGCGCCGCCGTCAAAAAGCTGTTTGCAGCGTGCGGTCATCTGCGGTGCGCTTGCCGCTGCGGGCGGAACGACTCTTATAAAGAACGTCCTGCCTCTTTCGGACGATGCCGTTTCGGCTATGAGGGCGGTCGAGGATATGGGACTTGCCCGCTGCAAGGAGGTAAATGCGTCGATAGAGGTGTCTGCCACCGGCAGAGCTGCGGAAAAAATTCGTGTGGGCGAATCGGCAACGGCGTTTCGTTTTTTGATACCAGTTTCGCTGTTAATGGGCGGCGGACGGTTCGAGCTTGGCAAAAGTCTGATAAAGCGCCCCCTGGACGAGCTTGTCGGCTCCCTGGATCTGCGGTACGGAAGGGACGGTGCAGACGTTGAGATTTCCGGCAGCCTTTCGGCAAAAAGCTACAGCATACGAGGGGATATAAGTTCGCAGCTTATATCGGGTATGCTCCTTGCACTGCCGCTTGTAAAGGGCGACAGCAAGCTGACGGTGACGTACGGTTTTGTATCGAAACGCTATGTTGAAATGACGCTTGACGTTATGAGACGTTTCGGTGTAAGCGTGGAAACAAAGTCGGACGGGTTTTTAATAAAGGGCGGACAGCGTTACATCCCCACCGAGTACGAGGTGGAGGGCGACTGGTCGTATGCGGCGTTTTTTGATGCGGCGAGATTTATGGGTAACGACGTTCATGTTGCGGGACTCAACACAGAATCGCTTCAGGCGGACAGACGCTTTGCCGAGCTTTGCGGAAAAAACGAGGTTGATATGGCGGACGTTCCCGATCTGCTGCCGGCGCTGGCGGCTGCGGCGTGTGCAAAGGTGGGAAAAACCGTATTGTATAACGCAGGCAGACTTCGCAGTAAGGAGTCGGACAGACTGCATTGTATGTGTTCGGAGCTTAGAAAGCTCGGTGCCGATGTGTGTGAGTCGGAAGAACGGCTGACGGTATGCGGCAAAGGTCGGCTTTTGGGCGGCGAGGTTGATTCGCACGGCGATCACAGGATAGCTATGGCGCTGACAGCGGCAAGCTGTATATGCGACGCTCCCGTAACGCTGCACGGTTACGAGGCGGTTTCAAAGAGCGCGCCGTACTTTTTCGAGGCGTGGAAAAGCATTGGCGGAAAGGTCGTTTTAAGTGAACTATAACGGAAAAAGAATAAATCTGTCCATATTCGGAGAATCGCACGGCGCCGTGATAGGCTGCTCGGCAGAGGGCCTGCCGGCAGGCTTTTTGCTTGACACGGAAAAGATACGGGATATGCTTGACAGGCGAAGGGCAAGCGGCAGATTTTCCACAAAGCGGCGTGAAAAGGATGAATTCGAGATAGTTTCGGGCGTATATAACGGACGCACAGACGGCGCTCCGCTTTGCGCACTGTTTAAAAATTCGGATACGGTGCCGGAGGACTACCTGAAGCTCGGCGGCAAGGCAAGACCATCCCATGCCGATTATGCGGCGTTTGTCAAATACGGCGGCTATAACGATTTCAGGGGCGGCGGACAGTTTTCCGCAAGGCTTACCCTGCCGATGGTGTTTGCAGGTGCGGTTGCAAAGCAGATGCTCGACGCTAAGGGTGTGGATGTAGGCGCTCACGTGCTTGAAATCGGCGGCGTGTGCGACAAGCGCTTCGATGCGGCACGGGTGGATGCAGGGACTCTTCGCTCGCTCGACAGCCGCTTTCCTCTGCTGGACGGCTCTGCAGAGGCAGCGATGACAAAGCGACTTGAGGAGGCCGCCGCAGAGGGCGACTCCTTAGGCGGCATGGTCGAGTGTGCCGCAACGGGTGTTCCGGCAGGCTTGGGCGAATGCGGCTTCGGCTCCGTTGAAGGCGTGCTGTCACAGCTTTTGTTTGCGATACCTGCTGTAAAAAGTGCGGAGTTTGGGGCGGGGAGCGAATTTGCCTCGCTTACCGGCTCAAAGGCGAACGATGAATGGCGCATGGTAAACGGTGCGCCTTTCACCCTGACCAACAATGCAGGGGGCATAAACGGCGGAATAACAAACGGAATGCCGCTTATCGTGAGGGCGGCGATACGTCCCATACCCTCGATAGCCAAGCCGCAGAGGACGATAGACCTGCATACGATGACCGAAACCGAGCTGTCCGTTGAGGGCAGGCATGACGTATGTGCGCTCCCGAGGGCGGTGGTTGCGGTCGAGGCGATGGTTTGCGTGGGCATATTGGATTTGATGCTTTGAGGGAACGTATGATGCAGGAATACAGGCGCAAGATCGACGAAATAGACGACAAACTGATGGAGCTTATCGCCGAGAGGTTGGACGTTGTCCGCGAAATCGGCAGATATAAGCGGAAAAACGGCTTGCCCACGCATGATGAGAGCCGTGAAAGTGAAAAGCTGCAAAGGCTTTTTGAGAACAGCCACGGTGTTTCGGCGGAATATGTGGAGCATTTTATGACCGCATTGTTTGACGTGTCCAAAAAAGAGCAGCAGCGAAGCAAAAACATATACCTAATCGGAATGCCCGATGCGGGGAAAACCCGATTTGCCGTGCCGCTCGGGGCAAGGCTTAACAGACGCTGTGCCGACACGGACAAGGCGATCATGAAAAGGGCCGGAAGAACGATAGATGAGCTGTTCGACTCGTTGGGCGAGGAGGTTTTCAGAATACTGGAGCAGGAGGCTCTTAAACAGTTTGCCGGGATGGGCTCGCTCGTTGTGGCGACGGGCGGCGGCGTTTTGACGCATGAAGGCAATCTTGAAATTATGAAGGCGAGCGGATATACGGTTTTTCTTGACAGGAGGCTCGAGAAGCTTTACGGACAGCGCATCTCCAACCGACCACTTATAAGGGAGGGGGATGAAGCGATAAAGCGGCTGTATCATGAACGCCATGAATGCTATAAGTCTGCCGCCGACTTTATCATAGACCCCGATCTGCCCGATGCTTTGGAGCGCATAACGGAGTTTTCAAAGAGCGTGCTTGACCTCGATTGAAAAACGGATAACGAATATTTTTTTCGCCTCGGCGCATCCTAATACAAAAGGAGCTGAGGCGGTTTGTTTAATAAGGACGGTAACTTAAAAAACAACGGGGCATACGGGGAGTTTGTGAAAAATACCGGGCCCGGCGAGGCGGAATTGGCGGCGCAGAGATCGGCGGGCTTTTTGCGTATGCCCTTTATTGGCGTTATTGTGTTTGCAGTCGGAGCTTCAAAGGAAAAGATTGCGGCTACGGTTGAAAGCGTAAGGGCACAAAGCTATGAAAACTATGAGCTCACGGTTGCCGCGGATGAATCAAAGCACGCCTATCTTGAAAAGAGGTTCGGAATCTCGTCGGCATACCTCACACTGTCCGAGGCGGCGGTCGGGAGTGCAGGGAACTATTTGACGTTTATCAATGCTGGAGATATTTTCATGCCAAACGCCCTGTACGAATTTGCTGCCGCCGTGAACAAGCGGGGAAACTGCGAGTTCATCTTTGCCGACGAGGACGAAATCGTAAGCGGTGTAAGGAAGGCTCCGTTTTTTAAACCCGTGCCGTCGATGGAAACGCTTATGTCCTATAACTCGGTAGGTATGCCGCTTATGGCTTCACGCAGACTTTTTACGAAAACGGGAGGACTGAAGGATTTAAGCGGAGCGAGTCTGTACGAGTTTTCACTGAAATGTATGAGAAGCTGTGCCGCAGAGGGAGGTGCTGCGCATATACCCAAGGTGCTCTTGTCGAGGGAAAAGCCGGATTATTCCGTTTCAAGCCGTGACGGCAGGCGGATATTGAACGAGCTGATCAAAGACAGCGGCGGTCACGCAAATTCGGGACTGTTCCCCAACAGCTTTTGGACAAGACCCGCACTCAAAAAAAGGCACAGTATAGATATAATAATCCCCGTAAGGGATGAGCTGGATGAGCTTAGGGAATGCCTTGAATCGGTTGAGGAAACGTCGCTTTTTGACAGATACGAGTTTATTATATCCGACATGGGGAGCGTAAATCCAAAGCTCATACGCTACTATGACCTTTTGGAGAAGAACGGGGCGGCAAGGGTGATACGGACGGATAAGCCGATCTTTGAGGCAAAGGCACTCAATACGGCGTCGTTGGCAGGCAACGGCGATACGGTTTTGTTTATGTCGCCGTACTGTCGCATGCTCAACCCCGATGCCCTTGAGGTCATGCTCGAATATGCACAGCTTGACGATATAGGCTTTGTTGCGCCGAAGCTCGTTGACGGACTCGGAAGGATATTCAGCGTCGGAACGGTGGTCGGTATAGGCGGCTGGATGGACAGCCCGTACAGGGGAGAAGCCGACGGAATATATGAGGACTTGACCAAAAATCGCTTTATCAACGCCATAAGGAACATCACTGCGGCGGACTCAAATTGTATGATGCTTTCGGCGGATGTTTTTTCACGCATGGGCGGCTTTGACGAATCGTTTGAACGGATAGGCTATACGACGGAGCTTTCCATAAGGCTCGTGCGTGCAGGATGCAGAAACGTATATATGCCGCACGCAAAATTTGAATGCAGAAAACCGTACACGGATTATAAACGGGCATCCGATTCGGATAAAAGCCGCCTTTACGACGTGATAAGACCGATTCTGACCGAGGGCGATCCTATGTACAGCCCGAATTACGATTTTTCCGTCGGGGTGCCCATTCCCGCCGAAAAGGTAAAGCCTCCCATATTTTTGAACGAAAAATATAAGGCTTTTACGGATAATTTCCAATATTAACCAAAGTTTGATACAATTTATGAATTTCATTTGAATAAAGTAATAATAAATGCGGGAAATACTACACAAATCCGCATTTATATGCTATAATTCCTCCATGAAAAGGTCGATTTTGTCGGAATAAACCCGTGGAGGATCGTTGTGAAAAAACTGATTTGCCTGCTTCTGTGTGCGATATTTATATTCTCGTATTCGGCGGTCGATGTTAATGCTGAAACGGCGTATGACTTTATCAGGGTCAAGCTGTCAACAAACAATGCGACGTCGCTTTCTATCGGCGTGTCCGGCTCGTACGAGATAGAGGGGAAGCAAATCGACTTTGACGGAGGAACTCTCAATGTTTCCATATCAAGCGGAAAAGTCCGCCTCGTTCACTCCTCGCTCGGCGAAATAGCAAAAGCGTCAAAGGTAGGCATCATCAGAAAGAATCTGCCCCGTGAAAACGGCTATCTCAAGCTTAATTCAAAAAAATACCTCGGACATTTCTATATTACAGTAAACTCGTACGGAAAGCTGCAGGTTGTCAATAAAGTTCCGATCGATCACTATCTTTACGGTGTTATCGGATACGAGATGGGAGATCACTTCCCTATAGAGGCGCTCAAGGCGCAGACCGTTGCGTCGAAGTGCTATGCCCTGACAAGTATAAAACCTTCTGCGGATTACGATGTGACCGATACCTCCGCATATCAGGTTTACTGCGGCTACAATGCCGAATATACGAGGGTAATTGCGGCGGTGGAGGCCACGATAAACGATATTCTTACCGTTGACGGCAGGCTGATGAAAACCTATTACAGCGCATCAAACGGCGGCGAAACGAATCTGCCGTCATACGCATGGTCAAGCACCGCCTCAAACGCCGGCTACGACGTGAGGTTCGACGAATACGATATGTCCAATCCCGCTTCGCCCGTTGAAAAGGTTACTATTCCGATCGGTGAGGGCGTGTCGCTGAGTACCGCACTCAACCGGCTGCTGACGGCACAGGCGGAGGCGAAGCTCGGCGAAGAAATCGACGGTATAAAGGCAATAAGCAGCGTAAGGATGCACACGCCCGCCTTTGAACTGACCCAGCGCAATCTCACAAAATGCACCGTTGACATGACGGTGAAAAAGGCAAGCGGCGAAACGGCGGATGTCAGCGTAACGTTTTCCGCAAATGAGTTCAAGAACTACGGCCTTGTCACGAACGGTTCGCTTAGAATCTACTGGGGCGAGGAGAGCGACGGCGGTTACGTTATCTACCATTGCCGATACGGACACGGCGTCGGTCTGAGCCAGCGCGGAGCGCAGCAGCGTGCCGCCATGGGACAAAGCTACGATGAAATTCTGGCGTTCTACTATCCCGGCATGACGCTTGAAAAGGTGAGTATCCTTGACCCCGAGCAGCCCGATCCCACGCCGACCGCAACCGTTCAGCCGACCGAGGCTCCCACGGCTGCGCCCACCACGGCGCCCGTGACACCCTCTCCCAAACCTACGGCCACACAGGATCCCGGCGAGAACGTATGGGCGTACGGAGTGGTTACGGGCAACAGCGTTAATTTGAGAAGCGGTCCGTCCACCGATTACGATATAGTCGACATTGTTTATAAGGGCGACAGGCTCACGATTTATGAGCAGATGGAAACCGGCTGGTACAGAGTTACTGCCGAAAATGGTAACAGCGGCTATATAAGCAACAAATACGTGGAGATCACCTCGTACGGACAGGGCACCACCACGCCTGCCCCTACCGTGAAACCCACAGAAACGCCCGCACCCATGCCGACCGTAACGCCTGCGCCCGATGAAACGGTGTATATAGGCATCATAACCAAAAACGGCGTAAACTTCAGAACGGGTCCCTCAACGTCCTATTCGTCAATGGGCAAGCTCAATGCCAATGACGGTCTGATAATCTACGAAAAGATTGGGGAATGGTACCGTGTTGAGCATGATGGCAAAATGGGCTATGTGCATGGGGATTATGTAAAGATAACCGGAGTTTATGACGGCAATGAATTGCCCGACGGCGCAATAGGCAAGGGCGTCACCATAGCCAGGGTGAATTTGAGGAAAGGACCTTCCACCTCCCACGAGATAATTCAGCTTCTGCCGAAGGGTGCGGAGGTAATAATCTACGGGCAGGAAAACGGCTGGTACAAGGCTTCATACAACGGCAAAACGGGCTATCTTACGCAGAGCTATGTCGAAGTGACCTATACCTCCGATGATGGCGGCGGCTCGGGAGGAGGAACATCAGACGAGCCTATAGCGCAAGGCGTAACAAATGCCCGTGTAAATTTCAGGACGAAGCCTTCTACTACGGCGCCTAAAATCGCATTGCTGCCTGCCGGAACCAGGGTAACGCTTTATTCGCTCGACAACGGCTGGTACGAAGCTGAATACTCAGGCACAAGAGGGTATCTGTACGCAAAGTATGTCAGCATAGTCGAGGATGCTGAGCCTTTAGCGGCAAGCATCGAACCGGCGCAGGGCGAAACCACTGGGAAGCTCAACATAAGAGTAAAGCCGAACACCTCCGCCGAAATTATAGTACAGCTTCCGAGAAATACGGCGGTGCAGGTGCTTGGCGAATGCGGAGACTGGTACTATATCAAAAGCGGAAATAACGTGGGCTATGTAAGCAAGGCATATATGCGAATTGTGAGCGCGGGAAGCATTCAGATCGCCAAGGTGTCTGACTCCTGCTCCGCTGTATCGGCAAAGACCACCGCAAAGGTGAATATGCGTACTGCTCCGTCAACCGGCAATTCTGATATAATAAGGCTTCTGCCGAGCGGCGAGAGCATAACCGTGTACTATACCGTGAACGGCTGGTGCCTTATCAATCATGACGGCGATTGGGGCTTCGTGGTTGCTGATTATGTGCGGAAATAATTGACAAGCCAATACCGCATCATTCGACGGAAAGAAAAACTATCTTATATAGTGTAAAACGAACATCGCCGCCGCAGGTATATGCGGTGGCGATATGTTTGCGTGTTTGACATTAATGTTATTGCGGCGGGATGAGAAATGTAGTATCATATAAATAAGCGGTCATACTATACGGGCACCGCTTTAGGTACAGAATAAAACGGAGGTGTTTATATGTCGATATTAGCTTCAATAAAGAATACGCTGAGGGAAAGCTTCATTGTAAGGCGGATAGAGACGTTCCATAGGAATCGTTTTTTGAAGCGCCTTGAAAATGACAATTTCACCATACTTTGCTCCAACTGTATAGGGGGTCTTATATATAACAGACTTGGCAAGCAGTTTTTAAGCCCTACGGTCAATTTATTTATTTTGCAGAAAGACTTCGTGGAGTTCTGCTGCCACCTCGATTTTTATTTGGAGCAGGAACTTGAGTTTGCACATAACGGTGAATTTAGTGTAAATTATCCCGTTGCGTATCTTAGGGGTAACGGGGAAGATATTCCGGATGTTCCGGTGCACTTCAATCACTATGCGAGCGAGGCTGATGCGGCTGAAAAGTGGAATTCCAGGAAGGCACGTATTTGCAGGGATAATATGTATATAATTCTGTATATGCTGGATGGCCTAACGATAGAAGACGCAAAGCGTCTGGAGCAAGTACCGTGCAAAAACAAAGTGCTGCTGACAGCAAAGCCGCTTCCCGAAATATCGTGGTCGCACTACATAAAACCAATTATGCGACACAAGCTCCCTTATGCATATTTGGATAGAAGTCTTTTCGGAGTACGATACTACGAAAGGAAATTCGACTTCATATCCTTCCTGAACCAATAGCAGCCTATACAAACCAAAACCCACACCGCCTCGGTATGGGTTCGTTGTACTAATGATTTATTTATCTTAAAACCCTTACGCTCACTACGGAAGCGTTTTCGTCGAGGGGAAGCGTCAATGTGA
>JAEDJH010000045.1 GCA_016296415.1 Clostridia bacterium
AAATTCGGTTTTTCCGCTTCTTATCCATGCCGAAATTATACCATACCCCGTGCGGCAGGTAAAGTTCGGGATTATGAATTTTCTTTGGATTTTGCAGGGGCTTATTCTTGGGGCAAGGGGACACAGTCCCCACCCAAACCCCCGGCAGGGGCCGCACCCCTGCACCCGCAATGTCGGGTTTAAGGAATATCTTTGCATTATGTATAAATCCCACAATGGGGGGTTCGGGGGAATCTCCCCCCGATGGGGTGTGGGGCAAAGCCCCGCAAAGAAAACCCTCTCGCAATTCCCCCGCACCTGTGGTACAATAAACAAAAACGGAGCGAAAAAATGAGCAGGGCGGACGAGATATTTATATTAAACTGCAGGGATATACTCGAAAACGGCGTTTGGGATACCGACCACGACGTAAGACCGAGGTGGGAGGACGGAACGCCGGCGCATACCGTGAAAAGGTTCGGGATAGTAAACCGCTACGATCTTTCCGAGGAGTTTCCCGCACTTACGATACGGAGAAGCTATGTTGTCAGCGCCGTGGACGAGCTGCTTTGGATATGGCAGAAAAAGTCGAACCGTGTCAGCGAACTCAAGTCCGGCGTATGGGACGCATGGGCGGACGAAAACGGCACCATCGGCAAGGCATACGGCTACCAGCTCGGTATAAAGCACCGCTACAAAGAGGGTATGTTCGACCAGGTGGACAGGGTGCTGTACGATTTGAAGCATAATCCGCTTTCCAGACGGATGATAACCAATATCTATAACCACGAGGATCTGAGCGAGATGCAGCTTTATCCCTGCGCATACAGCGTCACGTTCAACGTCTCGGGGAACAGGCTCAACGCCATACTGAACCAGCGTTCACAGGATATGCTCGTTGCAAACTCATGGAACGTGTGCCAGTATGCCGTGCTGGTGCATATGTTCGCAAGCGTGTCGGGGCTTGAGGTCGGGGAGCTTGTCCACGTGATCGCCGACGCCCACATATACGACCGCCATATCCCGATCGTGCGCGAGCTTATCGAAAGGAAGCCCTTCGATGCGCCCAAATTCACGCTCGACGGGGATATAAAGGACTTTTACGCCTTTACCGCAAAAAGCGTGAAGCTGACGGATTACAGCTATCACCCCTTTGACGAAAAGCTGCCCGTGGCGATATAAAAAAGGTGGAAGCATGAACATAATCGTATCGGTCGATAAAAACGGCGGCATAGGCCGTGACGGAGAGCTTCTTGTTCGTATAAAGCGGGACATGAAGCGCTTCCGTGCGCTCACGCTCGGCGGCGTAGTGATAATGGGGCGCAAAACTTTCATGAGCCTCCCGAACGCAAGCCCCCTGAAGGACAGGGTGAACATAGTTTTGACAAGGGGCGGCTTTTCGGCCGAGGGCGTGCTGACGGCGCATTCGGTGGAGGAGCTTTTTTTGCTTCTTGAGCGCTACCCCGACAGGGAGCATTGGGTGATCGGCGGCGAAAGCGTTTACAAACAGCTTTTGCCCCATTGCGACCGGGCGTATATAACGAGGATATGCGGCGAGTATGCCGCCGACGCATTTTTTTCGGAGTTTGCAAACGGTGCGGCATCCGAAGATGCTGCATCCGAAGATGCTGCATCCGAGGGCTGGCGGCAGGTATATCGCTCACGCTTGTTCATGCAGGGGGAAACGCCGTTTTTCTTTGAAAATTACAGGCGGAGCGAAAGGGACGTTTAATGGACCTTTCCAATTTGAGTAAAGGGCGATTTTTGTTGACAGCCGTAGGGTTTATGATATAATATCTTAAATCAATGTGTGAAAATGCAGCGAAAGCGTCTCCCCTGCAGCGGTTTGAAAAAGTAAAGAATAAGGGGCGGCGTTTTTAAGCATTGGATTTGAGAAAGCGGTGGTTTAATGAACGAAAGAAAACTGACCTCCTCCATAGATAAGGCGATGATAATTCGCATTATCTGCATCATTATTCTGGATGTGGTGCTGATAAATCTCGTTTCCTTTCTGGCACTGTATATACGGTTCGACTTCAGCTATCACAATCTTGAGACCAGCGGCTTTTTGGAGGGCGTTATCAAATATGCGCCGTTTAATACCGTATTCACAGTTTTGATATTCGTGGCGTTTCGACTCTACACGAGCCTGTGGGAGTTTGTCGGCATAAGCGAGATGATACGCATCGGCATAGCCGTTGCCATCTCAACGGCAATCAACTATTTTTTGATGATATTTGCCTTCGACATAAGCGTGCCGAGAAGCTATCCGCTGTTTTCGTGCCTGCTTCTCGGGCTGTTCATGGCGGCGGAGCGTGTGGTGTACCGTGTGCTTCGGCGCATCAGGTACGGAAGGGGCAGCCGTGACACGATGCGAAGAACTCTGCTCGTCGGTGCGGGCAGGGCGGGCGCAATGGTGCTGAAGGACTGCCAGACCAGCGAATACTCGATAAACAAGGTCGTATGCGTTGCCGACGATGACCCGTTAAAACGGGGACAGTATCTCATGGGCGTTAAGATCGGCGGAAACAGATACAGCATACCGATGCTCGCAAAAAAGTATAAGGTGCAGGAGATAATACTCGCCGTTCCGACCGCACACGCCGAGGACAGGCGGGAGATAATCAAAATATGTCAGGAGACCGGCTGCAAGCTAAGGACGATACCCGCAATGGTACAGCTTGCCAGCGGTGCGGTGGATGTAAAAACCATAAGGGACGTAGATGTTGAGGACCTTCTCGGCAGAGATCCCGTGGAGATCAATATCGAGGATATACTCGGCTATATCGAGGACAAGACCGTTCTCGTCACGGGCGGCGGCGGTTCGATAGGCAGCGAGCTTTCCAGACAGGTGGCGGCGCATAATCCAAAGCGCCTCATAATATTCGACATATACGAAAACAACGCCTACCATATCCAGCAGGAGCTTAAGGACAGCCATCCCGAGCTTGATATGAAGGTGCTTGTCGGCTCCGTAAGGGATAAAGCGAGGGTGGAGGAGCTTTTTGAAACCTACCGTCCGGAGATAGTCTATCATGCGGCGGCGCACAAGCACGTGCCCCTGATGGAGGAGAGCCCGCACGAGGCGATAAAGAACAACGTGTTCGGCACGCTCAACGTGGCGGAGGCGGCGGACAAATACGGCTCGGAGCGCTTCGTTTTGATAAGCACCGACAAGGCGGTCAATCCTACGAGCATGATGGGAGCGACCAAGCGTGTATGCGAAATGATAATCCAGACCGTGAACGCCCGTTCAAAGACCGTGTTTGCGGCGGTGCGCTTCGGCAACGTTCTCGGCTCAAACGGAAGCGTCATACCCCTTTTCAAAAAGCAGATAGAGGCAGGCGGTCCCGTAACTGTCACGCACAGGGACATAATCCGCTACTTTATGACCATACCCGAGGCTGTCTCGCTCATTTTGCAGGCAGGCGCCTATGCCGCCGGCGGCGAGATATTCGTACTCGACATGGGCGATCCGGTGCGCATAGACGACCTTGCACGGAATATGATACGGCTTTCGGGCTTTGAGCCGGACGTTGACATAGAGGTTGTTTATACGGGACTTCGCCCCGGCGAAAAGCTGTATGAGGAGCTTTTGCTGAACGAGGAGGGTCTCGGCAAAACGGCAAACGAGCTTATCTATATCGGCAAGCCCGTTTCCATAGACGAGGCCTGGCTCGCCGAAAGGCTGAAGGATATGCGGGAAACTCTCGGACGGGGAGCGCCCCGTGACGAACTTCGAGCCCAAATGCACGTAATAGTACCCGAATTTTCGGAAACGCCCAAGGCAAAAAAACCGGAGCAGAAATGAAAGGAACGTTGAACATGAATCTTTACGAAGGACTTGTAAGCGGAGAGGAGAAGCTCTCACTCGTCGGACTCGGCTATGTAGGAATGCCCATCGCCGTGGCGTTCGCCAAAAAGGTGAAGGTGATAGGCTTTGACGTAAACCAAAGGAAGGTGGAGCTGTATAAAAGCGGCATTGACCCCACGAGGGAGGTCGGCGACGAGGCGATAAAATCGAGCACGGTGGAGTTTACCTCCGATCCGGCAAGGCTCCGTGAGGCGAAATTCCATATCGTTGCGGTGCCTACTCCCGTGAAGGAGGACCGCACGCCCGATCTGGCGCCGGTGGAGGGCGCAAGCAGACTGCTCGGACAAAACCTCACAAAGGGCAGCATAGTCGTTTACGAATCGACTGTCTATCCCGGCGTTACCGAGGACGTATGCGTTCCGATACTCGAGAGGGAGTCGGGGCTTAAATGCGGCGTCGATTTCAAGGTGGGCTATTCCCCCGAGCGCATTAACCCCGGCGACAAGGTTCACAGACTCGAAAGCATAGTCAAAGTCGTATCCGGCATGGATGCGGAAACGCTCGACACCGTGGCAAGGGTCTACGAGCTGGTCGTTGAGGCGGGCGTTTTCAGGGCAAGGAGCATAAAGGTGGCAGAGGCCGCAAAGGTGATAGAGAACAGCCAGAGGGATATAAACATCGCCTTTATGAACGAGCTGTCCGTGATATTCAACAAAATGGGCATTGACACCCGTTCCGTGCTTGAGGCGGCGGGTACAAAGTGGAACTTCATGAAGTTCTCGCCCGGGCTTGTCGGCGGTCACTGCATAGGCGTTGACCCGTATTATCTGACCTACTGCGCCGAAAAGCTGGGCTATCACAGCCAGGTGATACTCGCCGGCAGGCGCATAAACGACGACATGGGCAGATACGTTGCGGAAAATGCGGTAAAGAGCCTTATCCGTGCCGATATCCCCGTCAAAAGCGCAAAGGTTTCCGTGCTTGGCTTCACGTTCAAGGAGAACTGCCCCGACACGAGAAATACCAAGGTAATGGATATAATAAACGAGCTTGCCCAGTACGGCATAACGCCCGTGGTCTATGATCCGGCGGCCGACCCCGACGAGGTGATGCACGAGTACGGCATAAGGCTTTCGGATTTTGGAGAGGCGGAGAACTCCGACGCCGTCATAATCGCCGTTGCCCACGACGGCATGAAGGCGCTCGCCGAGGAGAACATGGACAGGCTGTTCGGCGGAAAATGCCCCGAAAAGCGTGTTCTTCTTGATATAAAGGGGATGCTCGACATAGATAAATACAGGGAAAGCGGATATATCTACTGGAGGCTGTGATGGGATTAAAGGAGCTTGCTTTTGACAAAAACAGCGTATTCCTCGTAACGGGCGGTGCGGGCTTCATCGGCTCGAACCTTGTTGAGGCATTGCTTGATATGGGGCTTACGGTGCGCTGTCTGGATAACCTTTCCACGGGCAGGCGTGAAAATATAGAGCCGTTTTTTGAAAACCCCGCCTTCAGCTTCATCGAGGGCGATATACGCTCTTTGGACACCTGCATCGAGGCGGCGGCGGGCGCCGACTATGTTCTGCATCAGGCGGCATGGGGAAGCGTACCCAGAAGCATAGAGCTTCCGTTGTTATATGAAGAAATAAACATCAGGGGTACTCTCAATATGCTCGAGGCGGCAAGGCAGTGCGGAGTAAAGCGCTTCGTATATGCCTCAAGCTCATCGGTTTACGGCGACGAGCCGACCCTGCCCAAGTGCGAGGGCAGGGAGGGCAGGCTGCTTTCGCCCTATGCCCTTACCAAAAGGGCAGACGAGGAATATGCAAGGCTTTACTACAGCCTGTACGGGCTCCCCACGGTAGGGCTTCGCTATTTCAACGTGTTCGGCAGACGGCAGGACCCCTCCGGCGCATACGCTGCGGTGATACCCAGGTTCATAAAGCAGCTTCTTTCCGGCGAAACGCCCGTGATATACGGCGACGGCAGGCAGAGCCGTGACTTTACGTACGTAGATAACGTGATAGAGGCCAACCTGAAGGCATGCCTTGCGGATGAAGGGGCATACGGCGAGGCGTTCAACATCGCATACGGCGGACGGGAGTATCTTATAGATATTTATTACAGCCTGACCGCCGCATTGGGGAAAAATATCGAGCCGCAGTTTGCCGGAGAAAGAAAGGGCGACATAAAGCATTCCAACGCCGACATATCCAAGGCGAGGCGGCTTTTGGGCTATGACCCCGAATGGAGCTTTTCAAGGGGCATCGGTGCTGCGATAGAGTGGTACAGAGAAAACTTACGGACAACGGAGGACTGAGGCAAGGGTGAGCCTTATCGGAAAAATCAAAAAAAGCGCCCCGTATAACCTCATGTGGAGGGAAATATACCGCTTTTGGGGCAAATACAATATGCGCCGCTACGACGATTACGAGTTCGTGTCGAAGGTTTATGCCGAGCAGCTCGGCTATCCTCTCGAGCTTGATCCGCCCACAAAGCTGTCGGCGAAGCATCAATGGCTGAAGCTCTTTTGGCACGAGGAGAATATGCCGGCAATGTCAAGCAAATACGGCGTGCGCAAATACCTTGAGGACAGGGGCTACGGACATCTTCTCAACGAGCTTATTGCGGTTTATGACAGCCCGAAAGAGATAGACTTTGACGCCCTGCCCGAAAAGTTTGTGCTCAAGGCAAGCCACGGAAGCGGCTGGAACCTCATCTGTCGGGATAAAAGCAAGCTTAACAGGTTTTGGTGGAAAAAGATAATCAAAAGCTGGATGAAGCAGGACTTTTACTGGTACGGCAGGGAGTGGAACTATCAGACGAAAAATCCGAAAATAATCGTCGAAAAATATCTTGAGGACGCCTCGGGCTACCTCACCGACTATAAAGTTACCTGCTTTAACGGCAGGGCGTGCTATATGCGTGTGGACAGGTATTCCGATTCGCTGCATACCCGTGACGTGTATGAACGAAGCGGAAAGATCGCCGACTTTGAGGTGCGTGCGGTCGCCAACATAAAGCTCCACATGCCAAAGTCCGACATACCTCTTACCGGGGAGGAGCTGAAGCTGTTCGAGCTTGCGGACGAGCTTTGCGGCGAATACCCTTATATACGCATTGATTTTTATATGTGCAACGGCAGGGTGTATTTCGGCGAGTTCACCTTCTTCACGGGCGGCGGCTGGAGCATCTATCTGCCCGAAGGCATGGACGACAGGCTCGGCGGCGAGATGACACTGCCGGAGCCCAACTATAACCTGGAGCTGTACAACAGAGTGTGCGGTCAAAAGAAGGAAAAATAAAAATGCTTGCGGATTACCACATGCACAGCTTTTATTCGTTCGATGCATCCTTTTCTCCGGAGGAGATGATAAAGGCGGCCGCCGAAAGGAATATTGGCGAGGTATGCTTCACCGAGCATATCGACTTTGACGATTCGCCGCAGTCCGTTTTGCCCGACAGGGCGAAGTATATCGAGCATATACGCTCGCTTATGCCCGAATACATGGGCGTTCGGGTGAAGATAGGTGCGGAGATAGGGCTAAAGGACAGGCAAACCGCGGATGCGGCGTGGGCGTTTCTTGAAGAGATAGAGCCGGACTTCATCATCGGCTCGGTACACGTTGTAAACGGCATAGATGCGTACTACCCCGAATATTACGACGGAAAAACCAAAAGGCAGGCGTTCGTCGAATATCTGCAGACGGCGAAGGAGTGCGTGAAAAGCTGCGGCTATATGTCCGTACTCGGTCATTACGACTTTGTTACAAAGTTTTCGCCCTACGATGACAGGACGCTGAGCTATTTCGATTACAGAGAGCTTCTGGACGAAATACTCATCGAATTGATAAAGGGCGGCAGGGCGCCGGAGCTTAACACCGCCTCCTGGCGTGACGACAAGGCGTGGGGAACGGAGTTTTTCAGGCGCTTCAGGGAGCTTGGCGGCGAATACGTCACGCTCGGCTCGGATGCCCACAGACCGCAGAGGGTCGCAAAACGCTTTGACGAGGCAAAAGCTATGCTCGAGGCGGCGGGAATAAAATACATCGCCACGTTTGACCGCCTGAAGGCAAACCCGGTCCGGCTGTAAAGCATATCCAAAGAATTGCGGATAAAAAATGTTTGTTATATTGTGAATGTTGCTATATAATAGTATAAACGGGCGGTATATGTGCGTATATATCGCCCTGACCCGCACCTGTTACTTCGATAAGGAGGGATTTGTTAAAGAATGAAACTCAAAAGAATTTTGCAAACCGCCTTGCTCACCCTGCTCATAGTGGGGCTTTTGGTGCATGCGCCGCAGATTTCGAGGGCTGACCTCGGCGGCTTTTCCGGCGACAGTGACTTCGGCGGCGGCGACTTTGACTGGGGCGGCGGCTCCGACTGGGGCGATTCCGATTACGGCGGAGGTTCCTATTACAACGGCGACGGCGGCGGAATTATCCCCGTCATAGTCATCGTGGCGATAGTGGTCATATCAATATACAGCAAGAGAAAGCGCGGCGGCGGAGGCGGCGGAAGCGTCAATCCGGGCGGCATGAGAACCCCCGAGTCACAGCTCAGACCTATTTCCGAGCTTGTTGCGCTCGACCCCAACTTTGACGAGGCGGCATTTGTCGAGAAGATGTCGAACCTGTACGTGCAGATGCAGAACTGCTGTACGGCGAAGAACATGGAACCCCTGCGCCCGTACTTCACCGATGCGCTGTATGCTCAGTTTGACCGTCAGCTTGAGGCGATGAGGCAGGCGAGGCGCACCAATTACGTTGAGCGCATTGCGGTGCTCGGCGTAGCGCTGAGGGGCTTCATGCAGAGGAACGGCGAGGATCATATAATCGCCGAGGTAAGAACGAGGATAGTGGACTATACGCTCGACGACGCCACCGGAAGCCTTGTTTCCGGCGATATGAACAGGGAAAAGTTCATGGTCTATGAGTGGGATATTTCAAGGGCAAGCGGGATGAAGACGCAGGATGCAGACGAAATGAGCAGGGTAAACTGCCCGGGCTGCGGCGCACCGCTGTCCATCAATACAACGGCGGAATGTCCGTATTGCGGAAGCATAGTCACGCTCGACAAGCATGACTGGGCGATAAATGCGATAAGGGGCATCTCACAAAGAACGGCTGACTAAAAAACCAATCTGCGGCAAACCGCAGCACCATGAAAGGAGAAACAAATGGGACTTTTAAAAGCAGGCATAGGCGCACTCGGCGGAGTATTGGCAGACCAGTGGCGTGAGTATTTCTACTGCAACGCACTTGCGGAGAACGTACTTATGACCAAGGGACAAAAGCGTACGGGCGGACGCTCCTCCAACACCAAGGGCAGCGATAACATCATAACCAACGGCTCCATCATCGCCGTAAACGAAGGACAGTGCATGATGATCGTCGAGCAGGGCGCAATCGTTGAATTTTGCGCCGAGGCGGGTGAGTTCGTGTGGGACAGCTCCACCGAGCCGAGCATCTTCTACGGCGGCTTCGGACAGGGTCTCAAGGCTACGTGGGAAACCCTCAAGAAGCGTTTTACCATGGGCGGCGACACCGGCAAGGATCAGAGGGTCTATTTCTTCAACACCAAGGAGATAATCGGCAACAAGTACGGCACGGCAAACCCCGTTCCGTTCAGGGTGGTCGATAACAATATCGGTCTTGACATGGAGATCGGTCTGCGCTGCTTCGGCGAATATTCCTACAAGCTCACCGACCCGATGCTGTTCTACAAGAACGTATGCGGAAACGTCGAAGGCGACTTTACAAGGGATAGGATCGACAGCCAGCTCAAGAGCGAGCTTCTTACTGCGCTCCAGCCTGCGTTTGCAAAGCTCTCCGAGATGGGCATAAGATACAGCGCAGTCGTCGGTCATACCGAGGAGCTCGGCAACGCACTCAACGAGGTGCTTTCGCAGAAGTGGAGCAACCTCAGGGGTATTGCGGTCGCATCCTTCGGCGTAAGCTCCATTACCGCCAACGAAGAGGATGAAAAGACCATCAAGGAGCTGCAGAAGAGCGCAGTATTCCGCAATCCGAACATGGCGGCGGCGCACCTTGTCGGCGCTCAGGCGGATGCAATGAAGGCGGCGGCGGCAAACGAAGGCGCAGGAGCGTTCATGGCGTTTGCCGGCATGAACATGGCACAGGGCGCCGGCGGAATGAACGCACAGAGTCTGTACCAGATGGGTCAGCAGCAAGCGGCACCCGCAGCACCCGCAGGGGACAGTTGGAGATGCGCCTGCGGTGCAGCGGTGACCGGCAAATTCTGCCACGAGTGCGGTCAAAAGAAGCCCGAACCCGTTGCGGCAAACGCATGGAAGTGCGCCTGCGGCACGATGGCGACCGGCAAATTCTGCCCCGAGTGCGGAAAACCGCAGCCTGCGGCGGACGGCTGGACCTGCGCCTGCGGTGCTGTGAACAAGGGTAAGTTCTGTGCCGAGTGCGGCCAAAAGAAGCCCGCCGGCGTACCGCAGTACAAGTGCGACAAGTGCGGCTGGGAGCCTGCCGACAAGGCACATCCCCCGAAGTTCTGTCCCGAGTGCGGCGACCCCTTTGATGACGGCGACGTTCAGTAATAAAAACCGACAAATGACATTTAAGTAACCAAAACCACCCGAGGGAAGCTCCTTCGGGTGGTACTTTTTCGTGCGATTGAAATATGCTCTTTCCGCCCTGCGACGTTTCGCCGGATGTCAGCGTTTTTTCTTTACCGCAAAGCCGAATTTGCCGAGGCGCTTGCCTTGCGCAAAATATTCGCCGTGGGTGTAGGAAACGAGCCCTGCCTTTGCAAGATGCAGCTTGCCCGACTCGTCGATGAGGCTTTCGTCCACCTGCACGGCCTTGATGTCGGCAAGGAACATCGAGTGGCTGCCGAGCGGTATTATGTCGGTCACATGGCATTCAAGCGAAACGGGGCTTTCGGCAACGAGGGGACAGCTTACCGTGGAGCCGCTCAGCTTGTTGAGACGACATTTTGCGAATTTGTCCACGTCACGACCCGAGGCCACGCCGCAAAAGTCGAGTGAGCGCACCATCGCAGGCGTGACGGTGTTTATCACGAACTGACGGTTTTTCTTTATTATGTCGTATGAAAAGCGGTCGGGGCGTATCGAAACGTACGTTTTCGGCGGCACGGAATTGACTATGCCCGTCCATGCGATGGTTATCAGATTGGACTCCTCCATCGTGCCGCAGCTCACCAGCACCGCAGGCAGGGGCGAGAGCATCGTTCCGCCCTTCCATTGAACCTTACCCATGTTTTACCTCCGTGTTTTTCTTTGATTATAACCGATTATGCGAAATTAGACCACAAAAAAATCAGCGGCGGGAAAATTGCGTTTTAAAGGGGATAAAAACGCCTGTCCGAACCCCTTTCCCGAAAAAAAGCTCCCCGTATTGTTGAAAATCCGCACGGAAAATGATATATTAAACACACTCTACTTGTTAGGAGAACCGCTATGAACGAATACATTCTTGCACTTGACCAGGGAACGACAAGCTCAAGGGCGATACTGTTTGATAAAAATCTCACGCCCGTGGCAAAGGCGCAGAGGGAGTTTACCCAGATCCTGCCAAAGCCCGGCTGGGTGGAGCATGACGCAGGGGAAATCGTGCAAAGCCAGCTTGAGGTCATGCGCGAGGCGCTTTCGGGCCTTGCCGGAAGCGTGGCGGCGGTAGGCATAACGAATCAGCGTGAAACGACCGTCGTTTGGGAAAAGGCGACGGGAAAGCCCGTTTACAACGCCATCGTGTGGCAATGCCGGCGCTCTGCGGATATTTGCGAGGAGCTCAGGCAAAGGGGGCTTGAGGAATACGTCTGCAAAACGACGGGGCTGAAAATCGACGCCTACTTTTCCGCAACAAAGCTCAAATGGCTGCTCGACAACGTTCGGGGCGCAAGGGAGCGTGCCGCTGAGGGTGAGCTGCTGTTCGGCACGGTCGATACGTGGCTTATCTACAACCTCACGGGCGAGCACGTCACCGACGTTTCCAATGCATCGAGGACGATGCTGTTCGACATAGACAAACTCCGCTGGGATAAAAGGCTGCTTGACGAGCTTGATATTCCCGAGCGTATGCTACCGAGGGTGCTTCCGTCGAGCGGGGTATTCGGCTATATAAAGGAAGGCATGGAGGGACTTGAAATGCTCGGCGGAGTCCCCGTCGCAGGCGTGGCGGGCGATCAGCAGGCGGCATTGTTCGGGCAGCGCTGCTTTGAGGCCGGAAGCATGAAAAACACCTACGGCACGGGCGGCTTCCTTATGATGAATACGGGCGGCAGATCCATACGCTCGAAAAACGGCATGCTTTCAACCATAGCGTGGCAGATAGGCGACCAAGTCACCTATGCGTTGGAGGGCAGCATTTTCAACGCCGGAAGTGCGATAAAATGGCTCCGTGACGAGATGGGTGCGGTGAAAACGCCGATGGAGTGCGACGCCCTTGCCGAAACGGTGGAAAATACGCTCGGCGCCTATTTTATACCGGCGTTTACGGGACTCGGCGCACCGTATTGGGATATGTACGCAAGGGGAGCCCTGCTCGGAGTGACGAGGGGCTTCACGAGGGCGCATCTTTGCCGTGCGGTGCTTG
Source organism: Clostridia bacterium (assembly GCA_016296415.1). Classification (GTDB taxonomy): domain Bacteria; phylum Bacillota; class Clostridia; order Christensenellales; family CAG-138; genus JAEDJH01. Next base: position 12,388 of record JAEDJH010000045.1, read on the forward strand.
AATCAATCGCTTATCAGGTTCGTGACGTGCTCGAGGCGATGGAAACGGACAGCGGCATGACGGTCGGCTCGCTCAAAGCGGACGGCGGTGCGGCAAACAGCAGCTTCCTCATGCAGTTTCAGGCGGACATCACCGGTGCGGAGCTTCACAGACCCGTGAGCGTGGAGGCGACTGCGCTTGGCGCCGCATTGCTTGCGATGCTCGGCGTGGGCATATATAAGGATACAGACGAGATACCGCCCTGCGGAGAGATGACCGTTTTTGCACCCAAAATGCCGAAGGAGGAGCGTGAATGCCTGTATTCGGGCTGGAAATCCGCCGTGGAACGCATAAGATAAGGGGAAAAGTCGGGCGGAAAATAAAGGCAAAAATTTTTTTAAAAAATTTTGAAAAAAGGTGTTGACAATATTATAGACGACTGCTATACTGTACAAGCTCACGCAAAACAGCGGCGGGCAAGCACCTTGAAAACTGTATAGTGCAACCAAAGAAACGCAAGTAA